>NZ_JCBANN010000009.1:0-124185 GCF_059761975.1 Achromobacter sp. 46006 | reverse complement strand
GGGCGACAACGTGACGATGACCGTCAAGCTGCTGGCCCCGATCGCCATGGAAGAAGGCCTGCGTTTCGCCATCCGTGAAGGCGGTCGTACCGTCGGCGCCGGCGTCGTCGCCAAGATCCTGAAGTAATCCGGATCACTTAAGCAGCACACAACCAGCGAGGGCCTATCAAAGCCCTCGCCTCTCGTTCTTTAGGAAACGCCATGAAAAACCAAAAGATCCGTATCCGCTTGAAGGCTTTCGATTACAAGCTGATCGATCAATCGGCCGCTGAAATCGTCGACACCGCCAAGCGCACGGGCGCCGTTGTCCGCGGCCCGGTGCCGCTGCCCACGCGTATCCGCCGTTACGACGTGCTGCGCTCGCCGCACGTCAACAAGACGTCGCGTGACCAGTTCGAAATCCGTACCCATCAGCGCCTGATGGACATCGTTGATCCCACCGACAAGACCGTTGACGCCCTGATGCGTCTGGACCTGCCGGCCGGCGTCGACGTCGAAATCGCGCTGCAGTAAGGCGTATCGCCAGCCCGCTACCTTCGCCAGCGGGCTCGTGAAGAATGGCCGCAATCCTTCGGGAATGCGGCCATTTTGTTTTTGCGCCACAGCTTGGCACGCGCCTGGCCGGGAAAGGGGCTTTTACGCTAAGTGCTTGTGCTGCCTGGAAAAAACGTGCTAATATACCAAGCTTGCCATTTTGTGGCAGGTCTAACTATGGCGAGGCTGGCGCGTATCCGGGTTTTCGGGGCGTGCATGCCGTAACCAGGTTGAACATAGTCGTAGGGCAAAGGCCGTTACCTTTTGCCTGATTAGCCCCGACCAATCGCAGTCGGGAATGGAGAAAACGATGTCGAATTCGACACCCACGCCCGCCGCTCACCGGCTGGGGCTGGTGGGTCGCAAGGTCGGCATGACCCGCATTTTTACCGAGGAAGGTGAATCCATCCCGGTGACCGTGCTGGACGTGTCGAACAACCGCGTGACCCAAGTTAAGTCGCTGGAAACCGACGGCTACGCCGCGATCCAGGTGGCTTATGGCGCTCGTCGCGCCTCGCGCGTGCCGCAAGCACAAACGGGCCACTACGCCAAGGCCGGCGTTGAAGCCGGTAGCATCCTCAAAGAATTCCGCCTTGATCCCGCTCGCGCCGCTGAATTTGCGGCCGGTTCCGTGATCGCCGTGGAATCGGTGTTCGAAGCCGGCCAACAGGTCGACGTCACGGGCACCACCATTGGTAAGGGCTTTGCCGGTACCATCAAGCGCCACAACTTCGGCTCGCAACGCGCCTCGCACGGTAACTCCCGTTCGCACCGCGTTCCCGGCTCGATCGGCCAAGCTCAAGATCCGGGCCGTATTTTCCCGGGTAAGCGCATGGCGGGTCACCTGGGTGATGTCACCCGCACCGTTCAAAACCTCGACGTCGTTCGCGTTGACGTGGAGCGCGGCCTGCTGCTGGTCAAGGGCGCGGTCCCCGGCCACGCTGGCGCCGATATCGTCGTGCGTCCGGCCATCAAGGCCCCGGCCAAGAAGGGAGCGTAAGTAAATGGATCTCAAGCTCCTGAACGACCAAGGTCAGGCCGCGACTTTCAGCGCGCCCGACACGATCTTCGGCCGTGACTTCAACGAAGCGCTGATTCATCAGATCGTGGTGGCTTTCCAAGCCAACGCCCGTGCCGGCAACCGCGCTCAGAAGGATCGCTCGGAAGTCAAGCACTCGACCAAGAAGCCCTGGCGCCAGAAGGGTACCGGCCGCGCTCGCGCCGGTATGACCTCGTCGCCGCTGTGGCGTGGCGGTGGTCGGATTTTCCCGAACTCGCCGGAAGAGAACTTCAGCCAGAAGGTCAACAAGAAGATGTACCGCGCCGGGATCCGTTCGATCCTGTCGCAGCTGGCTCGCGAAGACCGTATCGCCGTCGTCGAATCGTTCGATCTGGAATCGCCCAAGACCAAGGCTGCCGCTGCAAAGCTCAAGAGCCTGGGCCTGGACTCGGTCCTGATCATCACCGACAACGTCGATGAAAATGTTTACCTCGCCACCCGCAACCTGCCGCACGTTGCCGTTGTCGAGCCCCGTTATGCCGATCCGTTGTCGCTGGTCCACTACAAGAAAGTGCTGATCACCAAGCCGGCCATCGCTCAACTCGAGGAGATGCTGGGATGAACGCTGAACGCTTGATGCAAGTCATTCTGGCTCCGATCGTGACCGAAAAGGCCACGTTCGTCGCTGAGAAGAATCAGCAAGTCGCTTTCCGTGTCGTGGCTGACGCTACCAAGCCGGAAATCAAGGCTGCCGTCGAACTGCTCTTCAAGGTGCAGGTCGAGTCCGTGCAGGTCCTCAACCGTAAGGGCAAAGTCAAGCGCTTTGGCCGATTCGTTGGCCGTCGTCGCGACGAGCGCAAGGCCTACGTTTCGCTCAAGGACGGCCAGGAAATCGACTTTGCGGAGGTGAAGTAAATGGCCCTCGTAAAAGTTAAGCCGACTTCGGCTGGCCGCCGTGGCATGGTGAAGGTCGTCAGCCCGAACCTGCACAAGGGTGAGCCCTACGCGCCGCTGCTGGAAAAGAAGACCCGTGGTTCGGGCCGTAACAACAACGGTCACATCACGATCCGCCACCGTGGCGGCGGTCACAAGCAACACTACCGTGTCGTCGACTTCCGTCGCGACAAGGATGGCATCCCCGCGAAGGTCGAGCGTCTGGAATACGACCCGAACCGTACGGCGCACATCGCTCTGCTGTGCTACGCCGACGGCGAGCGTCGCTACATCATCGCTCCGCGCGGCCTGGAAGTGGGCGCCACGCTGATCTCGGGCATCGAAGCCCCGATCCGCGCCGGCAACACGCTGCCGATCCGCAACATCCCGGTGGGTACGACGATTCACTGCGTCGAAATGCTGCCTGGCAAGGGTGCCCAGATGGTCCGTTCGGCCGGCGCTTCGGCCGTCCTGCTGGCCCGCGAAGGTACCTACGCTCAAGTGCGTCTGCGCTCGGGTGAAGTCCGCCGTGTGCACATCGAATGCCGTGCCACCATCGGTGAAGTCGGTAACGAAGAACACAGCCTGCGCCAGATCGGCAAGGCCGGTGCAATGCGTTGGCGCGGTGTCCGCCCGACGGTTCGTGGCGTGGCCATGAACCCGGTCGACCACCCGCACGGTGGCGGTGAAGGCCGTACCGGTGAAGCACGCGAACCGGTCAGCCCGTGGGGCACTCCGGCGAAGGGTTACAAGACCCGTCGCAACAAGCGGACGAACAATATGATCGTCCAACGGCGCAAGCGCAAGTAAGAGGCGAACACTATGTCACGTTCGATCAAGAAAGGCCCGTTTGTCGATGCTCACCTGATCAAAAAGGTGGACACGGCCGTCGCGGGCAAAGACAAGAAGCCGATCAAGACCTGGTCGCGTCGCTCGACGATCCTGCCCGAGTTCATCGGTCTGACGATCGCTGTGCACAACGGCAAGCAGCATGTTCCCGTTTACATCAACGAGAACATGGTCGGTCACAAGCTGGGCGAGTTCGCGCTGACCCGTACGTTCAAGGGCCACGCCGCGGACAAGAAGGCGAAGAGGTAAGCGATGGAAACTACTGCCATTATCCGTGGGGTTCACATCTCCGCTCAAAAGACGCGTCTGGTGGCGGATCTGATCCGCGGCCAGAAGGTCGGCCGTGCGCTCGAGATCCTCACCTTCTCGCCGAAGAAGGCCGCCGCCATCCTGAAGAAGGCTGTCGAGTCCGCCATCGCCAACGCCGAGCACAACGACGGCGCCGATATCGACGAACTGAAAGTCACCACGATCTTCGTGGACAAGGCTCAGTCGATGAAGCGCTTCTCCGCTCGCGCCAAGGGCCGCGGCAACCGTATCGAGAAGCAGACCTGCCACATCACGGTCAAGGTCGGAGCTTAAGGAGTCACGATGGGTCAGAAAATTCACCCCACTGGGTTCCGTCTCGCGGTCACCCGTAATTGGTCCTCGCGTTGGTTCGCCGACGACAAGGCCTTCGGCAGCATGCTGGCCGAAGACATCCGCGTCCGCGAGTACCTGAAGAAGAAGCTCAAGAGCGCCTCCGTCGGTCGCGTGATCATCGAGCGTCCCGCCAAGAATGCCCGCATCACCGTCTACTCGGCTCGTCCGGGCGTGGTGATCGGCAAGCGCGGCGAAGACATCGAAAGCCTGAAGGCTGATCTGCAGCGCCTGATGGGCGTGCCCGTGCACGTCAACATCGAAGAAATCCGCAAGCCGGAAACCGATGCTCAACTGATCGCCGACTCGATCTCGCAACAGCTCGAGAAGCGCATCATGTTCCGCCGCGCCATGAAGCGCGCGATGCAGAACGCCATGCGTCTGGGTGCCCAAGGCATCAAGATCATGAGCTCGGGCCGTCTGAACGGTATCGAAATCGCTCGCACCGAGTGGTATCGCGAAGGCCGTGTGCCGCTGCACACCCTCAAGGCCAACATCGACTACGGCACCTCCGAAGCCCACACCACCTACGGCGTGATCGGCATCAAGGTCTGGGTCTACAAGGGCGACATGCTGGCCAACGGCGAACTGCCGCCGGAAACCGCCGCCCCGCGTGAAGAAGAACGTCGTCCGCGCCGCGCTCCGCGTGGTGATCGTCCGGACGGTGCTCGCACCGGTCGTCCGGGTGGTCGTGGCCGTGGTCCCCGCAAGGCGGACGCTGCTCCGGCGCCTGAAGGAGAATAACCATGCTGCAACCCTCTCGCAGAAAGTATCGCAAAGAGCAGAAGGGCCGCAACACCGGTCTGGCGACCCGTGGCACCCACGTGTCGTTCGGCGAATTCGGTCTGAAGGCCACCGGCCGTGGCCGTCTGACCGCTCGCCAGATCGAAGCCGCTCGTCGTGCCATCAACCGTCACATCAAGCGCGGCGGCCGCATCTGGATTCGCATTTTCCCGGACAAGCCCATCTCGCAAAAGCCTGCCGAAGTCCGTATGGGTAACGGTAAGGGCAACCCGGAGTACTGGGTCGCCGAGATTCAGCCCGGCAAGGTGCTCTACGAAATGGAAGGGGTTAGCGAAGAGCTCGCGCGTGAAGCTTTCCGCCTGGCCGCTGCCAAGCTGCCGATTTCGACCACGTTCGTCGCGCGTCATATCGGTGCTTAAGGAGTACTAAGACATGAAAGCCAGCGAACTCCGTTCGAAAGACGCCGCCGAGCTCGGCAAAGAGCTCGAAAGCCTGCTGAAGGCACAATTCGGTCTGCGTATGCAGAAGGCCACGCAGCAGCTTGCCAACACCAGCCAGCTGCGTAACGTGCGCCGCGACATCGCGCGCGTGCGTACCTTGCTGACCGAGAAGGCAGGGAAATAAAGATGAGCGAAACTCAAAACACCCAAGTGGCCAAGCGCCAGCGTACGCTGGTCGGCAAGGTCGTCAGCAACAAGATGGACAAGACTGTCGTCGTTCTGGTTGAACGCCGCGTCAAGCACCCCATCTTCGGCAAGATCATCATGCGTTCCGCGAAGTACAAGGCGCACGATGAATCGAACCAGTACAACGAAGGCGATACGGTTGAAATCGCTGAAGGCCGTCCCATCTCGCGCTCGAAGTCGTGGAGCGTGGTGCGTCTGGTCGAAGCCGCGCGTATCATCTAAGTGAAGATTTCAGAACGGTTCGCCGTTCTGAGGTAAAACGGCAAGGGTTCAGGCCCTTGCCGTTTTTTTTCGTCCGGCGGCTTTATCGCGTCGGGATTCCAAGGACATCATGCACGATTCCAGTAAGGTGACGTTGTTCGTGCTGCTATGCATTGGCGGGCAGTTCGCCGTGCCCGCGCGGGCACAGGCGCCGCTGCCGGCCAGTGAGATGGCAGGCAGGCACGCCGGGGCTCCCGGGGTAATGACGCCCGCTCCGGATCCTGCGGCGATCGGCCGCAACGTATTGAATGCGGGGCCAGATCCGCGTGTGCGGCTCGATGGCCTGTCTCGCGATCACGCCGCGATCTTCGGCACCCAGGATGAAGACGAACAGGCCTTGCTGGCCAATGAACAGGCACTGCAGCAGCAGCGCGACCAGCTCCGCATGCTCGAGCGCCTGTTCATGCAGAAACCGGCGCAGGCGGATCCGCGACTGCCGGCGATGATGCCGTTGAAGAACGGAGCATCCATGAATATGGCGCCCCTTGTGCCCACGCCCTCCGGCTCGCAACTGGCCGGCGGCCAGGCGCAACGCAGCGTCGACCAGATGCAGCGGCGGGTCGACGATCTGCGGCGCGGCGCCGAGGCGCCGAAACCGGCGTCGCGCTAGGTTCCCGGCGCCGCCCGACGGGCGTCGTCAGGAACCTGGCGACATAGACATTGAAGCCGAACGAAGCAACTGCCCGCAGGCAGAGCTCGTCCTCGGGCTCCACCCTTGATATAAAAGGCGACGAAGAGCAATCCGCCCTTCATCATCGACCGGATCGGGGGTCTGACATATGCGTGCATCGCTAAGCAAACTTGGGTTGGCGCGGGTGGCCGTATTGGTTGCCGCGGGGCTGATGGCTTCCACGGCATATGCCTGGGATATCATGCTGAAGGACTGGTCGGTAGAACGGCCGACCTATGACCGGTTGTTCGTGGTGGGCAGCGACGGCCGACTACGCACCGGCCCGAACGTGCGCGACCTGGAAGCGTTGATGCAGACGGTCTCCGATCAGTCCAAGGCGCTTGACGAACTGCGTGGCAGGAACGACGCCCTGAGCCGCAAGCTGGAGGAGCAGGCTCAGAAGATCGCGAACCTGGAGCGCAAACAGGGCGATGGCGGCCGCAGCAGCGACAGCCAGAAAGGAGAGATCGATAAGCTGACGCGCGCGGTCGATAACCAGAAGAATGAACTGGACAAGCTGTCGCGTAGCGTTTCGCAACTGAGCAACTCTGGCAGCACCGGAGATCGCAAGATTGATGATCTGCAGCGTCGTGTCGATGACGTCAAGCGCAGTGTGGATGACCTGCGCAGCCGCTTGAAGTAGCTTGTCTGCACGGCCGCGGGTGCTCCGAGGGGCGCACCCGCGTGAGCGGCTAGCGTTGCTTCAGTTCCCGCAATCGCCCGGCTACGCCGCTCGGGAAGTAATACACCGACAGCACGAACAGGATGCCCAGCCAGAGCAGCCAGCGGTCCGGCTCGAACAGCAGTGCCAGGGGCGCCATGCCAGCGACGGCATCGTGGATCACGTGCAGCCCGTCCTGTAGATAGCTCTGCGCGAATACGAACAGGCTGGCACCGACCACCGCGCCGTACATGGTGCCCATGCCGCCGATGACCACCATCAGCAGGATGTTGAGCATGATCTCGAACGACAGCGTGGTGTCGGGGCCGTTGTAGCGCAGCCAGAGTGCGTAGAGTGCACCCGCCAGGGTGGCGAAGGCCGCCGCCAGCAGGTTGGACAGGCTGCGGTACAGCACCGTGCGGTAGCCGATCGCCTCCGCCCTGAACGGGTTTTCGCGAATGGCCTGCAGCACTCTGCCGAACGGTGAATTGACGATGCGCAGCAGCATCAGGAACAGCACGACACACACCGCCGCGATGAGGTAATACGTGATGATGCGGCCGTCGACCGTGATGCCGAAGATGGGTTCGGAGAATGGCCGGAAAGCCGGCCGCAGCATTTGCGGCACCTTGAAGTTCAGGCCGTCTTCGCCGCCGGTCAGTTCGGACAGTTGCGACACGAGGGTCTGGAAGGCCGCGGCCACGGCCAATGTGATCATGGCGTAGAAGATGGCGCGCACCCGCAGGCTGGCCAGGCCGATGATCAGTGCGAATGCCAGCGATACGGCCAGGCCGGCGGCGGTGCCGGTCAGTACCGCAAGCCAGCCCGCCTCCATGCGCACACTGGCGATGGCCACGCCATAGGCGCCGATACCGAAGAACATGGTGTGGGCGAAGCTGACGATGCCGGTATAGCCCAGCAACAGGTCATAGCTGGCGACCAGGACCACGAACACCAGGATCTTGGCCGCCACTGCCAGCGACTTGGGGCCTGGGAACAGGAACGGCGCCGTCGCCAGCGCAGCGACCAGGACGAGCAGCAAGACCGCCAGCAAGGTGCTGCGCGGAGGATCGCCGGAAAGCAGACGGAAGGACATTTGGCGATTCCTAGCGATTGGTGACCGGGTACACACCCTGTGGGCGCCAGAGCAGGATGGCGACCATCAGCGCGATGTTCGAGAACAGTGCGGCCTTGGGCATCAGGAAGCCGGTGTAGTTGGCCATCAGTCCGACCAGCAGCGCGCCGATCAGGCAGCCCACGGTCGAACCCAGGCCGCCGATCATGATGACGATGAAGATAAGCACGTTAACTTGCGCGCCCAGTTGCGGCACGATGGATTGTTGGTACAGTCCCCACAAGACGCCGCCCAGGCCGGCGAGCATCGATCCGGCGACGAATACGCCGACGAACAGGTGGCGAATGCGATAGCCCAGGCTTTCGACCATCTCGCGGTCTTCGACGCCGGCGCGGATCAGCAGGCCCAGCTTGGTACGGTTCAGCAACCACAGCATGCCGCCCAGCACCGCCAGCCCCACGACCAGCGCGACGACGCGGAACTTCTCGATGGCCGCGTCGCCGACCAGCAGCGCTCCCCGCAGCGCCTCGGGCAGGGGCAGCGACAACGTCTGCGGCCCCCACAGCATCTTGATGATCTCCTCGCCGATGATCATGCCGCCCATGGTGATGAGGATCTGCTTCAGATGCTGGCCATAGACCGGTCGCACGATCACGCGCTCGAATGCCACGCCCACCGCGCCGGCCACCAGCATGCCGACGATCATGGCGGGCAGCACCGCAGCCAGGTTCAGCCACAGGCTGCCGGACTGCGTCCAGTCGGACATCGAGCCCAGCACCGTGGCGGCCATATAGGCGCCGATGGCGATGAACAGGCCGTGGCCGAAATTCAGCACGTCCATCAGGCCGAACACCAGCGTCATGCCGGAAGCGACGATGAAGATGATCATGCCCATCGCCAGACCGGCGAAGGTCAGCGTCACCCAGGTCGAAAGCGAGCCGACCAGCGGCAGCGCGATGGCGGCCAATGCCAGCACCAGCAGCGCCGGGCGCAGGTCGGCTCGCGTTTGCGGCAGCGGTGTATCGATATCGGCTGCGCTCATTGGTGCGCTCCCAGTGACAGGCCCAGCAGGCGCGTCTGCAAGGCCTCGTCCTGCGCCAGCGCGGCCATGCCGCCCGCATGTACCACGCGGCCGTCGTCCATGACCGCGACGTGGTCGCCCACCTGGCGCGCGAAATTGAAGTTCTGCTCCACCAGCAGGATGGTGGTGGAGGCCTGCTTGAGTTCGATGAAGGCGTCGATCATGTTCTGGATGATGGCGGGCGCCAGGCCCTTGCTGGGTTCGTCGACCAGCAGCAGGCGGCGCGGCTCGATGATGGCGCGCGCGACCGCCAGCATCTGCTTCTGGCCGCCCGACAGCTTGCCGGCGGGGTGAAGCCAGAATTTCCGCAGCGCCGGGAAGAAGCCGAAGATCCATTCCAGCCGCGCGGTGTCGAGCTGCGCGGCGCTGCGCGCCTGGCGCGCGGCCAGCAGGATGTTCTCTTTCACCGACAGGTCGGCGAAGATGCCCATGTTCTCCGGCACGTAGGCGATGCCCTGGCGCGCCATGTCGGGCGGCGAGGTGCGCACGCCCGGGCCGCCGACCGCGGCGCCGTCGAAGCCGATGTGGCCCTGCGTCGCCTTCCAAAGGCCCATGATGGTGCGCAGCGTGGTGGTCTTGCCGGCGCCGTTGCGGCCCAGCAGCATGGTGACGCCCGCGGCCGGCACGGACAGGTCCACGCCGTGCAGGATGTGATACGCGCCGATGTGTGTGTGCACATCCTTCAGTTCCAGCAGGGCTGCGGCGCTCATGTCGTTGTCTCCGGCAGGCTGGCGCCCAGATAGGCCTGCTGTACGATCGGAGAGGCGATCACCTCGGCCGGATCGCCGTCGGCCATCAGCTCGCCGTTGTGCAGCACCACGATGCGGTCCGCCAGTTCGCGCACCACGTCCATTTTGTGTTCCACCAGCAGGATGGTCTTGGACCGGTCGGCCTTGATTTCGCGGATCAGGTCCAGCACCACGGGCACGTCGTCCACGCTCATGCCGGCGGTGGGTTCGTCGAACATGAACACCTGCGGCTCCAGCGCGATCAACATGGCGATTTCAAGTTTGCGCTGGTCGCCATGCGGCAGATCGGCTGCAGCCTGGTCGCGGCGAGCCGTGAGCCGCGTGCGTTCGAGGAGCGCGTCGGCGCGTTGCAGCAGCGCGCGGTCTGTATCCCAGGTACGCCAGAAGCGGATCTGGCGCCAACCCAGGCCTTGCTGGCGCGACTGCAACGCCAGTCGTACGTTCTCGCGCACCGACAACCGCGGGAACAACTGCGTCAGCTGGAAGGCGCGGCCAAGACCGGCGTGCATGCGGGCTGGCGCCGACAGGCAGGTCAGATCGCGGCCGTCCAGGCGCACCGATCCGGAACTGGCGCGCAGTTGGCCCGAGATCAGGTTGAAGTAAGTGGTCTTGCCCGCGCCATTGGGGCCGACGATGGCCGTCAGGCTGCCCGGCGAGAAGCGGCAGCTTACCGCGTTGACGGCCACGTGGCCGCCGAAGCGGATCGTGAGCGATTGGGTTTCCAGCATGAGGGGCTGTGCTCAGCGTTTGTTCTGGATCGGCACTGCCATTTGGTCGGGCGTGATTTCCTTGACCAGGTCCTGCACTGCCCACGGCACCGAGGCGTCATCCTTGATGCGGAAGTGGTACATCGACTGCATGGCCTGGTGGTCCTCCGGGCGGAAAGTCATCTTGCCCTTGGGCGTATCGAAGCTCATGCCTTCCATCGCCTTGATCAGCGTATCGGTGTCGCTCTTGCCGGCAGTCTTGTTCAAGGCCGCCACGATGGCGATGCCGGCCGACATGCCGCCCGCCGTGAAGAAGTCCGGCGGCTGGCCATAGCGCTTCTGGTGTTCGGCCACCAGCCAGTCGTTGACCGGATTCTTGGGGATGCCGTAGTAGTAGTAAGTCGCTCCTTCCATGCCGGCCAGCGACTTGAGCGGCGTCATTGCGGCCAGGGTGTTGCCGCCAGTGGCGATCTCGATGCCGAAGCGCTTCGGGTCCAGGTCGGCGATCTTGAAGGGATTGCCGGCGCCGGCCCACAGAATGAAGATGATCTTGCGGCCGGGCTTGTCCTTGAGCGCATCGAACAGACGCTGCGCCCCCGCGGTGAAGTCGGTGGCGTTGGCCGGCAGATATTCCTCATGCACGATCTTGGCCTGCTTGAGCGCGCCCTTGAAGGCCTTGACGCCGTCGCGGCCGAACGCGTAGTCCTGCGCCAGCATGGCGATGGAGGTGCCGGGCTGGTCGAAGGCCACGGCATTGGCGATGGCGTCCTGCGAGGAATTGCGGCCGGTGCGGAAGATGTACTTGTTCCACTTGGCGCCGGTGATCGAGTCGGCGACCGCCGGTTCGACCAGCAGGATCTTCTCGTACTCCTCGGCGATCGGTAGCATGGCCAGCGCCACGCCAGATGATGTCGGCCCAACCGCGATGTCGGCATCGTCGTCGGCGTAAGCCGAGGCAAGCTCGGCGCGGGCGACGTCGGGCTTGCCCTGGTTGTCTTTCTCGATGACGCGGATCTTGCGTCCGGCTACCGTCATAGTGCCCTGGGTGGCGTACTCCAGGCCCAGCATCAGGCCGTTCTGGGTCTGTTTGGCATAGGCCTCGAGCGGCCCGGTCTTGTCGTAGACGTGTGCCACGACAAAGTCCTTGGCCGCGGCGACGGAACTCAGGCACAGGGTGGCCAGTGCGGCGAGCAGGATGCGTTTCATGGGAGTCTCCTTGATCCTAGATGGCGCCGGCGGCTGCGCTGGCGGCCGGCGTGGCGAGAAATTGGCGGACGGCCTCGATCTGCGGCGCGACGTTCAGCGCCGGTGCGTGGCCGCAGTCCGGAAAGTCGATACGTTGCGCGCGCGGACCGCGCCGAGTCATGGCGTCGGCGACCTCGGGCAGCAGCAGGTCGGAGTCGGCGCCGCGCAACAGCAGCAATGGCACGCGCAGGGTGTCGTATTCGGTCCAGCGCTCATAGTCGGTCGGGTGATGGTGGAACTGGCCGACGATGGCCGGATCGTAATGCGCCGTGACGCGGCCGTCGGGCAGGCGTCGCATCGAGGTCTCGGCCATGCGGCGCCATTGGGCATCGCTCTGCCAGCCATACGGCTTATAGGCGGCGCGCAACCAGGCTTCCAGTTCAGTGACGGTATCGAAGGCGGGCGGATTGCCGGCGTAGGCCAGGATGCGATCGATGGCCGGCTGCGGCAGCGACGGGCCGATGTCGTTGACCACCAGGTGCGTGATCCGGTCCTTGAGCGTGGTGGCCGCGGCGTACATGCCGGTGGCGCCGCCCATCGAGGTGCCGACCCAGCGCACGCGGTCCAGCGCCAGGCCGTCGACCAGCGCGCGCGCCAGCCGGGCGTAGAAATCGAGCCGGTATTCGGCCACCGGATCCGGGCTCCATTGCGACAGGCCACGGCCGATCGTGTCGGGGCAGATGATGCGGTAGTCGCCGGCCAGCGCCTGCGCTAGATCGTCGAAGTCGCGGCCGGTGCGGGCCAGGCCGTGCCACATGATGAGCGCGGGGGCGTCCGGGCGGCCCCATTCGGTGTAATGCAGCTCGCGGCCTTCGCAGCGCAGATAGCGCGAAGCCGGCGCGTGGCGAGCGGCCAGGGCGGGCGCGTTGGCCATGGGTCTCCTCCCGGGTTGTCCAGGTTGTATGCTTGTGGCGCTGACTATAGACTTGCGCGAGGCGTGGCCACAATGCGCCGGACCGCCCGCGGCAGGGTGGATCAAGAATATGTAGACGCAGGGTCATGAACGCCCGGCCGACCCCCGCGAACCAGGAGACCGCGCCATGCCCGACACGGAATTCGCCACTTCGGCCATCGCTGGCGCCGAGCGGTACGAGCAATGGCGCGCGGCGCTGTCGGATGCCTTCGGGCCGTTCGAGGTGCACCATGGCCAGGCCGGCCAGTTCGCCGGCCATGTGCGCTACGTGCGGCGCGCCAGCCTGCAGTTCAACGACCTGCACTATCAGGGACAGAAGATCGAGCGCACCGCCGGCAATGCCTCGCGGCTGGACCAGGAGTTCTACACCTTCGGCCTGCCATTGGCGGGGCCGCTGGCGGTGGTGCAGCAAGGGCGCGCGTTCCAGGTCGAGCCTGGCTGCGTCTATCTGATGAACCAGAGCTTGCCCTACCAGGCCACGGCGCTTGGCGCCGAAGGCTACCGCAGCCTGAGCGTGTCGTTTCCACGCAGCGCCTTGTCGCAGCGCGATTCGCGCATCGGCCCCTTCTACAAGCTGCGCGTCGACGATGGTTCGCCGCGCGGGGCGATGCTGGCCAGCTATATGGACCACCTGTTCAAGGGACTGGACGGCTGGTCGCCCGCCGAGGCGGCCGAGCTGGGCGAGCGGCTGATTGACCTGATCGTGCTGTTTCTGGTGCAACCGGGGCAAGGCCATGCCTCGGAAGCCGACAGCAGCGTGACCATGGCGCATCGCCAGCGCGCCATGGCGTACATCCGCCAGCACCTGGCCGATCCGGCGCTGTCGCCGCAGCGCGTGGCGCAGGGCTGTGGTTTGTCGGTGGCCTATCTGCACCGCATTTTCCAGGCGGGCGATCTGTCGGTGGAGAGCTTCGTTTTCGACCAGCGCCTGGAGCGCTGCCGCGAACTGCTGCTGAATCCCGCGCAGCGCCACCGCAGCATCGCCGAGCTGGCCTACCAGGCCGGCTTTGCCCATCCTTCACATTTCAGCCGGCTGTTCAAGCGCCGCTTTGGCCTGTCGCCGCGCGAATGGCGCGCGCGCGGCTAGGTCCGCGGCGCGCCGGCCGGCAATGAAAAAGGCCCGCTTGCGCGGGCCTTGTCGTACGCACTGGCAATCAGATGTGCGTGATGTACTTCGTGACCAGGTAGCCGTCGAACGTTTCCAGGCCGCCTTCGCTGCCGATGCCGCTGTCCTTGATGCCTCCGAACGGCGTCTCGGCCAGTGCGCTGCCGAAATGGTTGATGTTGACCATGCCGGCTTCCAGGCCGTTGGAGACCTTGGTGGCGGTCTGCAGCGAGTTGGTGAAGACGTAGGAAGACAGGCCGAACGGCAGGCTGTTGGCGCGCGCCAGTACTTCATCGGTGTCGGTGAAGCGGACCACCGGCGCCACCGGGCCGAAGGGTTCCTCGGTCATCAGCATGGAATTGTCGGGCAGGTCGGTCACGACCGTGGGGGCGAAGAAGAAGCCCTTGCGGTCCAGCGGGCCTCCGCCGACCACCACCTTGCCGCCGTGCTTCTTGGCGTCGTCGATGAAGGCGCTCATGGCGGGCACGCGGCGCTCGTGCGCCAGCGGACCCATGTCGGTGCCGGCTTCCAGGCCGTCGCCGACCTTGATGTTCTTGAGCACGTCGGAGAAACGCGCCAGGAACTGCTCGTAGGCGCCGTTCTGGACGTAGAAGCGGGTCGGCGAGACACACACCTGGCCGGCGTTGCGGATCTTGAACTTGGCCAGCATGGTGGCGGCGCGGTCAATGTCGGCGTCGTCGAACACCAGCACCGGCGAGTGGCCGCCCAGTTCCATGGTGACGCGCTTCATGTGCGCGCCGGCCAGCGCGGCCAGCTGCTTGCCCACCGGCACGGAACCGGTGAACGAGACCTTGCGCACGATCGGCGAACGGATCAGGTAGTCGGAGATCTTGGCGGGCTCGCCCCAGACGATGTTCAGGCAGCCCTTGGGCAGGCCGGCGTCGTGGAACATGCGGGCGATCGCCATGACGGCGCTGGGCGAGTCTTCCGGACCCTTCAGCACGACCGTGCAGCCGGCGCCGAGCGCGGCGGCGATCTTGCGGATGGCCTGGTTGTACGGGAAGTTCCAGGGCGTGAAGGCGGCGCAGACGCCGATCGGTTCGCGCACCACGATCTGGCGCACGTCCGGATTGCGCGGCGGGATCACGCGGCCGTAGATGCGGCGGCATTCCTCGGCGTGCCAGTCGGCGTGTTCGGCGCAGGAGGTGACTTCGCCGACGGCTTCGGCCAGGGGCTTGCCCTGGTCCAGCGTCATGTTGCGGCCGATTTCCTTGGCGCGCTCGCGCGACAGGGTGGCGACCTTGCGCAGGATGGCGGAACGATCCATGGGAGAAGATTTCTTCCAGGATTCGAACGCGCGCTGGGCGGCCGCCAGCGCACGGTCCAGATCCGCTTCGGTGGCGTGGGGCAACTGGCCTAGCACTTCCAGCGTGGCCGGGTTGATGACGTCCTGGGTGCGCCTGCCCTCGCCGGCGATGAATTCGCCGTCGATATACAGCGCCAACTGTTCATACATGCCTGTCTTTCCTTGCGAAATAGAAGTGGGTAGCGATCGCAATCGCCCATGCCAGTCTAAACCAGCTTGTGCGCGGCGGGGAGATCCAATCCCCGCCGCCGCCTAGGAGCCAATGGCCGGGCACTTGCGTGCACGGGGCCGGCTGGACAAAATGGTGCATCTTTGGCTGTCTCTACAGATACTCATTGTGCAACCCGTCGATACGCGTCCGCCCAGCCAGCCCAGTGCCTATTCCCGCATCTTCTTCCGTTTCATCGATTGGTTGCGCCACCGCATCGCGCAGGCCTCGCTGGTGGGGGATCATCCAATCTTCCAGAACCGCCAGTTCCCCTGGCTGCGGCGGCTGGAGGCCCAGACGCCCGCCATCCGCGCCGAGCTGACCGCCCTGCTGGCCGAGCGCGAACAGTTGCCGTCCTTCCACGAACTGTCCCCCGATGTGGGAATGATCACGTCCGACGACCAGTGGAAGACTTTTGTCTTCATGGGCTACGGCCTGCGCTCGGACCGCAATCTGGCCCGTTGCCCGGCAACCGCCCAGGCGCTGCGTGACATTCCCGGGCTGCGCACCGCGTTTTTCTCCATCCTGGAGCCGGGCAAGCGCATTCCCCTGCACACCGGGCCTTACAACGGGGTGCTGCGCCTGCACCTGGGGCTGGTGGTGCCGGAACCGGCCGACCGTTGCTGGATCGAGGTGGGCGGCCAGCGCTATCATTGGAAGGAAGGCGAGGCGGTGGTGTTCGATGATCTCTACCCTCACCAGGTGCACAACGACACCACCGGCCTGCGCGCTGTTCTGTTCGTCGATTTCGAGCGTCCCTGTCGCGCGCCGATCCGGTGGCTCAACCGTTTGGTGCTGATGGCCGCGCCGTTCACGGACGAGATCCGCCGCGGCAAGGCCAACCACGATGCCTGGGAGCGCAAGTACTACCGGAATAAAACGGGGGCGGATTGACACCGCCCCCCCTGGCGGGCGGGAGGCAGTTGTCCACAGGGGCTGTGGCGTATTTGCTCACTCTGCGAGAAAGGACTTGCGCTCAAAATATAACCAGGCTAGAATGGTCAGCTTTCCCAGATTGTCGATTGGCCTGGAACTAGCCGGGCCAGCGTGTTGGGGGAATACCCGCAGGATTTCAACCCAGGGTCGTTGCGTTGCCACCGGTTGATGGTTTTGAGGCGAAAAGCTCGGAACCAGCCAACAACAAAGCAGGGCGGCTGACCTGACGGGACCAAAACTGGCAGGAATTGCAGTGTTCCCTTTTTTGGGGAAAACCGTATTTCCAGTTAAGTTGGAACAGGAAAAATCATGATCCAAATGCAGACCACGCTGGACGTGGCCGATAACACTGGTGCGCGTCATGTCATGTGCATTAAGGTGCTCGGTGGCTCCAAGCGCCGTTATGCCGGTATCGGCGACATCATCAAGGTGAGCGTCAAAGATGCGGCTCCGCGCGGACGCGTCAAGAAAGGCGAAATTTACAATGCCGTGGTGGTTCGTACCGCCAAGGGCGTGCGCCGTAAGGACGGTTCGCTGATTCGTTTCGGTGGCAATGCCGCCGTGTTGCTCAACGCCAAGCTGGAGCCTATCGGCACCCGCATCTTCGGACCCGTTACGCGTGAACTGCGTACCGAGAAGTTCATGAAGATCGTGTCGCTGGCCCCGGAAGTGCTGTAAGGAGCCCTACGATGAACAACATTCGTAAAGGCGACGAAGTCATCGTCCTGACCGGCCGCGACAAGAAGCGTCGCGGTACCGTGCTGGCGCGCGTCGATGCCGACCATGTTCTGGTCGAAGGCGTCAACGTCGTCAAGAAGCACGTGAAAGCCAACCCGATGGCCAACAACCCGGGTGGCATCGTCGAAAAGACCATGCCGATCCACATCTCGAATGTGGCGCTCTTCAACCCCGCCACCGGTCGTGGCGACCGCGTGGGCGTGCAAGAAGTCGACGGCCGCAAGGTTCGCGTGTTCCGTTCCAATGGTGCCGTTGTCGGCGCCAAGGCGTAAGGGGCGATAGACATGTCTCGTTTGCAAGATTTCTACAAGAGCAAGGTCGCTGGCGACCTGCAGGCCAAGTTCGGCTACAAGAGCGCCATGGAAGTGCCGCGCATCACCAAGATCACCCTGAACATGGGTGTCTCGGAAGCCGTCGCCGACAAGAAGGTCATCGAGCACGCCGTCTCGGACCTGACCAAGATCGCTGGCCAAAAGCCGGTCGTGACCAAGACCAAGAAGGCTATCGCCGGTTTCAAGATCCGCGAAAACTACCCGATCGGTTGCATGGTCACGCTGCGTGGTCAACGCATGTACGAATTCCTGGATCGCCTGGTGGCGGTTGCGCTGCCTCGCGTGCGCGACTTCCGCGGCATCTCGGGTCGTGCTTTCGACGGCCGTGGCAACTACAACATCGGGGTGAAAGAGCAGATCATTTTCCCCGAAATCGAGTACGACAAGATCGACGCGCTGCGTGGGCTGAACATCAGCATCACCACCACCGCGAAGACCGACGAAGAAGCCAAGGCGCTGTTGACGGCCTTCAGCTTCCCGTTCCGTAACTAAGGGGCTGATGACGTGGCTAAACTTTCCCTCATCAATCGCGACATCAAGCGCGCCAAGCTGGCTGACAAGTTCGCCGCCAAGCGCGCTGAGTTGAAGTCGATCATCGACGACCAGTCGAAGACCGACGAAGAACGTTACCAAGCTCGGCTCAAGCTGCAACAGCTGCCGCGCAATGCCAACCCGACGCGTCAACGTAACCGTTGCGTGGTCACCGGTCGTCCGCGCGGTGTGTTCCGCAAGTTCGGCCTGACGCGCCACAAACTGCGTGAAATGGCGATGAAGGGTGAAATCCCCGGCATCACCAAGGCCAGCTGGTAGGAGAAAGAATATGAGCATGAGCGATCCCATCGCCGATATGCTGACCCGCATTCGCAATGCGCAGCAAGTGGACAAAGCTACGGTGAGCATGCCCTCCTCGAAGCTGAAGGCGGCCATTGCCGCTGTGCTGAAGGACGAAGGCTATATCGACGGCTTCGAAATCAAGGGCACCCAGGCCAAGCCTGAGCTCGAGATCACCCTGAAGTACTACGCTGGCCGTCCGGTCATCGAGCGCATCGAACGTGTTTCGCGCCCCGGTCTGCGTATCTACAAGGGCCGTACCAGCATTCCTCAGGTCATGAACGGCCTGGGTGTGGCTATCGTGTCGACCTCGCGCGGCGTCATGACCGACCGTAAGGCTCGCGCCAACGGCGTCGGCGGCGAAGTGCTGTGCTACGTGGCCTAAGGAGAAATTCGAATGTCACGTATCGCTAAGTATCCGGTCGACCTGCCCAAGGGTGTCGAAGCCGACATCAAGCAGGATCAGATCACCGTCAAGGGCCCGCTGGGTTCCCTGACCCAAGCCCTGACTGGCGACGTCACGGTTCAGTTGGACAACGGCAAGCTGACGTTTGTCGCCGCCAACGAAACCCGTCACGCCAACGCCATGTCGGGTACCGTGCGCGCGCTGGTGGCCAACATGGTCAACGGTGTGAGCAAGGGATTCGAGCGCAAGCTGAATCTGGTTGGCGTGGGTTACCGCGCCTCGATTCAAGGCGACGCCGTTAAGCTGCAGCTCGGTTTCTCGCACGACGTTTTGCACAAGTTGCCGGCCGGTATCAAGGCCGAATGCCCCACCCAGACGGAAATCGTCATCAAGGGCTCCAACAAGCAAGTCGTCGGCCAGGTGGCCGCTGAAATCCGCGCGTACCGCGAACCCGAACCCTACAAGGGCAAGGGTGTGCGTTACTCGGACGAACGCGTCGTCATCAAAGAAACCAAGAAGAAATAACGGCGCACGCAAGGACGAATCATGGACAAAAAAGTTTCCCGTTTGCGTCGTGCGGTTCCTACCCGCCGGAAGATCAACGAGCTGCGCGTTCATCGCCTCTCGGTTTTCCGCTCGAACCAGCACATCTACGCCAATATCATTTCGCCGGAAGGCGATCGCGTTCTGGTCAGCGCCTCGACGGTGGAAGCCGAAGTGCGCGCCCAGCTGGCTGGCCAGTCCGGCCAAGGTGGCAACAAGGCCGCCGCTTCGCTGGTTGGCAAGCGCGTGGCCGAAAAGGCCAAGGCTGCCGGTATCGAACTGGTCGCTTTCGATCGCTCGGGCTTTCGTTACCATGGCCGCGTGAAAGCGCTGGCCGACGCCGCGCGTGAAGCCGGCCTGAAGTTCTAAGCGAGGATCTGTCAAATGGCTAAAGTACAAGGCAAGAACGCCGCGGAAAAAGAGAACGATGACGGCCTCCGCGAAAAGATGATCGCGGTCAACCGCGTGAGCAAAGTGGTCAAGGGTGGTCGCACCATGAGCTTTGCCGCGCTGACCGTGGTTGGCGATGGCGATGGCCGCGTCGGCATGGGCAAGGGCAAGGCGCGTGAAGTGCCGGTGTCGGTTCAGAAGGCGATGGAACAGGCCCGCCGCGGCATGTTCAAGGTTGCCCTGAAGAACGGCACGCTGCACCACACCGTGGTCGGCAAGCATGGCGCCGCCACCGTGCTGATTTCGCCCGCTGCTGAAGGTACCGGCGTCATCGCCGGCGGCCCGATGCGCGCTATTTTCGAAGTGATGGGTGTGCGTAACGTGGTTGCCAAGAGCCTGGGCTCGAGCAACCCCTACAACATGGTTCGCGCCACGTTGAATGGCCTGCGCGCCTCCCTGACCCCGGCGGATGTTGCTGCCAAGCGCGGCAAGACCGTCGAAGAGATCCTGGGGTAAATCATGGCTCAGAAGCAGATCAAAGTGACCCTCGTGCGCTCCGTGATCGGTACCAAGCAATCGCACCGTGACACGATTCGCGGTCTGGGCTTGGGCCGTATCAACAGCAGCCGCGTGCTGGTCGATACGCCCGAGGTGCGTGGGATGATCCGTAAGGTGGATTATCTCGTTTCCGTCTCGGAAGCCTAAGGAATCACCATGTCGGATATGCAACTTAATACGCTGAAGCCCGCCGAGGGCAGCAAGCACGCCAAGCGCCGAGTCGGCCGTGGCATCGGTTCGGGTCTGGGCAAGACCGCCGGCCGTGGTCACAAGGGTCAGAAGTCGCGCTCGGGCGGTTTCCATAAGGTTGGCTTCGAAGGCGGTCAAATGCCGCTGCAGCGTCGCCTGCCCAAGCGCGGTTTCACCCCGCTGGGTCAGCACCTGTACGCCGAAGTCCGTCTGTCGGACCTGCAAGCCGTGCCCGTCGACGAAATCGACGTGCAAGTGCTGAAGGCGGCTGGCGTGATTGGCCAGGCGGTTCGTTACGCCAAGGTCATCAAGTCGGGTGAACTCTCGCGCAAGGTCGTGCTCAAGGGCATTACCGCGACGGCCGGCGCTCGCGCCGCCATCGAGGCCGCGGGCGGCTCGCTTGCTTGATCACGAGGTGACGAGTGGCTAACGCGCAGGCATTGGGTAAAACCGGAACGCGGTACGGCGACCTCAAACGTCGTCTCGTGTTCCTGGTGCTCGCCCTGGTGGTTTACCGTTTGGGTACACACATCCCCGTTCCGGGTATCAACCCGGACGCGCTGGCGGACCTGTTCCGCCAGAACCAGGGCGGGATCCTGGGCCTGTTCAACATGTTCTCGGGCGGGGCGCTCTCGCGCTTCTCGATTTTTGCCCTGGGGATCATGCCGTACATTTCGGCATCCATCATCATGCAGTTGATGTCGGTGGTGGTGCCGTCGCTGGAAGCGCTCAAGAAAGAGGGCGAGGCCGGTCGTCGGAAGATTACCCAATACACCCGCTACGGCACGGTTGTGCTGGCGCTGGTGCAGGCTGTGGGCATTTCGGTTGCGCTTGAGTCCCAGCAGGGACTTGTGATCGATCCGGGCATGCTGTTTCGCTTCACGACCGTCGTGACCCTGGTCACCGGCACCATGTTCGTCATGTGGCTGGGTGAGCAGATCACGGAACGCGGTCTCGGCAACGGGATTTCCATCCTGATCTTCGCAGGTATCGTTGCGGGTCTGCCCGCGGCGCTGGCTGCACTGTTGGACCTGGTCCGCACCAACTCGATGTCCGTGCTGTCGGCACTGTTCATCGTGGCCCTGGTGGTGCTGGTTACCGCTTTTGTGGTGTTCGTGGAACGCGGACAGCGCAAGATCACGGTGAACTACGCCAAGCGTCAGGTCGGCAACAAGGTCTATGGTGGTCAAAGCTCGCACCTGCCGCTGAAGCTGAACATGGCCGGGGTGATTCCGCCGATCTTCGCGTCGTCGATCATCCTGTTCCCGGCCACGATCACGAGCTGGTTTTCCAGCAGCGAGAACATGCGCTGGCTGAGCGACCTGGCTGCGGCCCTGTCGCCTCGTCAACCGCTCTACATCACGCTGTATTCGGTCGCGATTATTTTCTTCTGCTTTTTCTACACGGCTCTGGTGTTCAACAGCCGCGAAACGGCGGACAACCTGAAGAAGAGTGGTGCGTTCGTTCCGGGCATCCGTCCGGGCGAACAGACGGCGCGCTACATCGACAAGATCCTGATGCGTCTGACGCTCGCAGGTGCCATCTACATCACGTTGGTGTGCCTGTTGCCGGAATTCTTGGTGATGCGGTGGAACGTCCCCTTCTACTTCGGTGGTACGTCTCTGTTGATTATTGTGGTGGTGACGATGGATTTCATGGCGCAAGTCCAGGCCTACATGATGTCTCACCAGTACGACTCGTTGCTCAAGAAGGCCAACTTCAAGGGCGCGGGTTTGCCGATGCGGTAAGCAAAAGATGTCCAAGGACGACGTCATTCAGATGCAAGGCGAGGTTCTTGAGAACCTCCCGAACGCGACATTTCGCGTCAAGCTCGAAAACGGCCACGTGGTGTTGGGCCATATTTCCGGCAAGATGCGTATGCATTACATCCGGATCCTGCCGGGTGACAAGGTCACAGTGGAGCTCACGCCCTATGATCTGACGCGAGCCAGGATTGTTTTCCGCTCCAAGTGAGCGAAACCGGATTACGGAAAATTAGGAGTCAACCATGAAAGTAATGGCATCGGTTAAGCGGATCTGCCGCAACTGCAAAGTTATCAAACGTCACGGCGTGGTGCGCGTTATCTGCACCGACCCGCGTCACAAGCAGCGTCAAGGCTAACTCGGGTTAGCGACTACGCAACGGATTTATTCAAGGAACAGTCATGGCCCGTATTGCTGGCATTAACATTCCGCCGCATCAGCACGCCGAGATCGGCCTGACCGCCATTTTTGGCATCGGTCGTACGCGCGCTCGCAAGATCTGCGAAGCGGCTAACGTCCCGTTTGACAAAAAGGTCAAGGATCTGAGCGACGCTGAACTGGAACGCGTCCGCGAACACGTTGGTGTGTTCACGGTCGAAGGTGACCTGCGTCGTGAAGTGCAGCTCTCGATCAAGCGTTTGATCGACCTGGGAACCTACCGCGGCATGCGCCACAAGCGCGGCCTGCCCGTGCGCGGCCAGCGCACTCGCACCAACGCCCGCACCCGCAAGGGCCCGCGTCGTGCTGCTGCGTCCCTGAAGAAATAATCGAGGAACTGGATTATGGCGAAAGCTTCCACCAGCGGCGCTTCGCGCGTGCGCAAAAAGGTCAAGAAGAACGTCTCGGACGGCATCGCGCACGTTCACGCTTCGTTCAACAACACCATCATCACCATCACCGACCGTCAGGGCAACGCTTTGTCGTGGGCCACGTCGGGCGGTGCTGGCTTCAAGGGTTCGCGTAAGTCGACCCCGTTCGCCGCGCAGGTCGCCGCTGAAACGGCCGGCCGTGTCGCGCTGGAATACGGCATCAAGACGCTGGAAGTGCGTATCAAGGGCCCCGGCCCCGGCCGTGAATCGTCGGTCCGCGCCCTGAACGCGCTGGGCATCAAGATCTCGTCCATCGCCGACATCACGCCCGTTCCGCACAACGGCTGCCGTCCGCCGAAGCGTCGTCGTATCTAAAGGGAATCCACATGGCACGTTATATTGGACCCAAATGCAAGCTCTCGCGCCGCGAGGGTACTGACCTGTTCCTGAAGAGCGCCCGTCGCTCGCTGGATTCCAAGTGCAAGCTGGATTCCAAGCCTGGCCAACACGGCCGCACTTCGGGTGCCCGCACTTCCGACTACGGCCTGCAGCTGCGCGAAAAGCAAAAGCTCAAGCGCATGTACGGCGTGCTGGAAAAGCAATTCCGCAAGTACTTCGCTGAAGCCGAGCGTCGCCGTGGCAACACCGGCGAAACGCTGATCCAGCTGCTGGAATCGCGCCTGGACAACGTCGTCTACCGCATGGGCTTCGGCTCGACCCGCGCCGAAGCTCGCCAGCTGGTGAGCCACCGCGCCATCGAACTGAACGGCCACACCGCCGACATCGCTTCGATGCTGGTCAAGGCTGGCGACGTCATCTCGATCCGCGAAAAGGCCAAGAAGCAAGGCCGTATCAAGGAATCGCTCGACCTGGCCACCAGCATCGGCATCCCCCAGTGGGTCGAAGTCGACACGACCAAGCTGACCGGCACGTTCAAGTCGGCCCCCGATCGCGCTGACGTCGCTCGCGACATCAACGAATCGATGGTCGTCGAACTGTACTCGCGTTAATCACGCCTGCCGGCGCCTCCTTCGCAAGGGGCCGGCTTGCTGGTTTCGCGACCGGTTTGCGAGTCTCGCAGCAGCCCGCTTTCCGCCTTTTGGCGGGGCGGGCTTTGCGGTAAGTATCGGGCGGCTTTTTTGCGCTGCCCGCGTTTCACGTTTCAACCTGTCCATCAGCCTTATCGGTGTAACGAGCCGAGGGTATTGAAAAGGAACACAGTACATGTCCACTCAAGGTTTCCTGAAGCCGCGCTCCATTGAAGTCGAACCGGTCGGCACCCACCATGCCAAGATCGTGATGGAGCCGTTCGAGCGCGGCTACGGCCATACGCTGGGCAACGCCCTGCGCCGCATCCTGCTGTCTTCGATGACCGGCTACGCGCCGACCGAAGTCCAGATGACGGGCGTGGTGCACGAATACTCGACCATCCCGGGCGTTCGCGAAGATGTCGTCGACATCCTGCTGAACCTGAAGGGCGTGGTCTTCAAGCTGCACAACCGTGACGAAGTCACCCTGGTTCTGCGCAAGACCGGCGCCGGCACCGTGCTGGCCAGCGACATCGAGCTGCCGCACGACGTCGAGATCATCAACCCCGGCCACGCCATCTGCAACCTGACGGACGCGGGCAAGCTGGAAATGCAGATCAAGGTCGAAAAGGGCCGCGGCTACGTGCCGGGCAACGTGCGCGCGCTGTCGGAAGACCGCACCCACACCATCGGTCGCATCGTCCTGGACGCCTCGTTCAGCCCGGTCCGCCGCGTCAGCTACGCGGTTGAAAGCGCCCGCGTGGAACAGCGCACCGACCTGGACAAGCTGGTGCTGGACATCGAAACCAACGGCGTCATCTCGCCCGAGGAAGCGGTGCGCCAGTCGGCTCGCATCCTGATGGACCAGATCTCGGTCTTCGCCGCCCTGGAAGGCGCCGGCGATTCGTACGAAGCCCCGGTCCGCGGCACGCCGCAGATCGACCCGGTGCTGCTGCGTCCGGTCGACGACCTGGAACTGACCGTGCGTTCGGCCAACTGCCTGAAGGCCGAAAACATCTACTACATCGGCGACCTGATCCAGCGTACCGAGAACGAACTGCTCAAGACCCCGAACCTGGGTCGCAAGTCGCTCAACGAGATCAAGGAAGTGCTGGCCGCACGCGGCCTGACGCTGGGCATGAAGCTCGAAAACTGGCCCCCGCTGGGCCTGGAGCGTCCGTAAGTCTTGCAGGGTGGCGCCCCTCTCGCAGGGGCGTTTCCCGCGGCGCCCGGCTTCACCGCCGGGCGGTTTGCGAAACCGTCGTAAAATGCACCGTTTTCCACCGGACCGCGGCCTGATCGCAGGTTGATAGAAGAGCCGGATAACCCGATGGCGGAAACGCCGTCATTAGATTCAAAGGATACTTATCATGCGTCACGGTAATGGCTTGCGTAAGCTCAACCGCACCAGCAGTCACCGTCTTGCCATGTTTCGCAACATGGCCGTTTCGTTGATCACCCACGAAGCCATCAAGACCACGCTGCCCAAGGCGAAAGAACTGCGCCGCGTCATCGAACCCCTGATCACGCTGGGTAAAGAACCCACCCTCGCGAACAAGCGCCTGGCTTTTGCCCGCCTGCGCGATCGCGACGCCGTGGTGAAGCTGTTCGCCGAAATCGGCCCGCGCTACGCGGCCCGCAACGGCGGCTACACCCGCGTGCTGAAGATGGGTTTCCGTCAAGGCGACAATGCTCCCATGGCTTTCATGGAGCTGGTCGACCGTCCGGAAGTCGATGAGGCCGCTGAGGACAGCGCCGAATAAGTTTCGGTGTCTAGATAAGCGACAAGGGCGGGTCTTCGGACCCGCCCTTGTTTTTTGCGCGACGCGCGCGAGGCGCCCTGGCGGCGCAGGCGCGCCGATCGCTACGAGGCGTGCAGTTCGCCCCGCAATTGCGCGGCGGTGGCCGCCAGCGCCTCCTGGGGCGCCTGGGGTGGCATGCGGAAGGTCAGGTCCTGCTGCTCGATGTATTGGGTCGAGGTCACGTCCTGCGGATGGTGCATGGGGATCACGTGCGCATGGGTGTGCGCCACGTGAATGCCGGTGAAAGCGAAGCCGACGCGGTCCACGCCATACAGCCGCTTCATGTGGCGGCCCAGCTTCTGCCCCAGGTTGACGATGTGGCCGGCCAGGTCGGCGGGCATGTCCTCGTAGTACGGATAGTGCTGCTTGGGGATGATGAGCGTGTGCCCGGGGCGCACCGGCTGGATGTCCAGGAACGCCATCAGGCGGTCGTCTTCGTGCAGGATGTGCGCCGGGATTTCGTGGCGGGCGATGCGGCAGAACAGGCAGTTGTCGGACATGTTTGCCTCGATGTGAATGGATGTGCGGCGGCTCCGGGTCTGATAGTGGGCGGACGCGGGCGGCAATATCGATAAAATACCCCGAGTTACATCCGATACGGGTATTCCCGGGAGGCTCCATGTTGCGCGATGACGACGTCGTGCTGGTCATCAGCAATGCGCCGGACCTGTTGCTGGCCAAGCGTATCGCCCACGTGCTGGTCGAGGATGGCCTGGCTGCCTGCGTGAACCTTGGGGCGCCGGGCCTGTCCATCTACCAGTGGCAAGGCGAGGTGGAAGGGGCCGAGGAAATCCCCATCCACATCAAGACCACCTACGCGCGCCACCCGGCCGTGGTCCAGGCCCTGGCGCAGATGCATCCCTACGACGTGCCCGAAATCATCGTGCTGCCGGTCATCGGCGGCGCTGCGCCCTACCTGGATTGGGTCCGTCAGCAGACGGCCGTCGTGCAGAACAAGAGAGACTGATGTTGCAACCCGCGGTCCGGCTCCACATCCCGATGCGTGTCTTTTTCCCCAGATTGCTGGCGTTGCTGGCCATGACTATGTTGTGGCTGGCCTGGCATGCGCCGGCGCGTGCCGAGGCCGAGTTCCTCGACCCCGAGAAGGCCTTCGTCTTCAGCGCGTCGATGGCCGCGCCCGATACCGTCGAACTGCGCTTTCGCGTGGCGCCTGGCTACTACATGTACCGCGAGCGCTTCGGCATCAGCATCAGCCCGCTGGGCGCGGCCACGCTGGGCGAACCCGTCTATCCCAAGGGTGACGTCAAGTACGACCCGACCTTCGAGAAGGACATGGAGGTCTACCACCAGGACGTGGCGATCCGCGTGCCAGTGACGCCCGGGGACCAGCCATTCACGTTGACGCTGACTGGCCAGGGCTGCGCCGATGCCGGCCTGTGCTATCCGCCGATGGATAGCAGCGTGAAGCTGACGCCGGTGGCGGGCGGTTACGCCCTGGCGGGCAGTGGTGGCGCCTCGGCCGCGCCGGCAGCTTCGGGCGGCGGCCTGAGCGCGCTGGTGAACGCTGGCGATACCGGCTTGGCCGATGCCCTGGGTGGATTGGGCTGGATCAAGACGGCCGGCGTGTTCCTGGTGCTGGGCCTGCTGCTGGCGTTCACGCCCTGCGTGCTGCCCATGATTCCCATCCTGTCGTCGATCGTGCTGGGCGGCGCCAGCCAGGAACGTCCCTCGCGCGGCCGTGGCCTGGCGCTGGCGGCGACCTACGTGCTGGGCATGTCGGTGGTCTACACCGCGCTGGGCGTGGCGGCAGGCTTGAGCGGCGCGGGCCTGGCCGCATGGCTGCAGACGCCGTGGATCCTGACGCTGTTCGCGATCGTGCTGGCGGTGCTGGCGCTGGCGATGTTCGATGCCTTCACCTTCCAGATGCCGTCCGGCATCCAGGCGCGGCTGGCCGAGCGGTCGTCGCGCATTCCCGGAGGCCGCTATACCGGCGCCTTGCTGATGGGCGCGCTGTCGGCGCTGATCGTCGGGCCTTGCGTGGCCGCGCCGCTGGCCGGCGCATTGTTGTACATCTCGCAGACTGGCGACGTGGTGTTGGGGGGCTCGGCCCTGTTCGCGATGGCGTGGGGCATGGGCGTGCCGCTGCTGATCGTCGGCGCCTCGTCGGGCGCGCTGCTGCCCAAGGCCGGGCCGTGGATGGATGGCGTCAAGCGTCTGTTCGGCATGCTGCTGCTGGCGACCGCCTGGTGGATGCTGATCCCGGTGGTGCCGACCTGGGTGCAGATGACCGGCTGGGCCTTCCTGGCGATCGTCGGCGCGGTGATGCTGCGCGCGTTCGACGCGCTGCCGGCCGGCGCCGGCTCGGCGCGCATGTTCGGCAAGGGCATCGGCCTGTTGCTGGCCCTGGCCGCCGCCGCGTGGCTGATCGGCGCGGCCAGCGGCGGCCGCGACGTGTTGCAGCCGCTGTCGCATTTTGCCTCGGGCGGCCCGGCGGCCTCGGGCGCGGCCGCGCATGCTGGCGAGGTGCAGTTCAAGCGCGTGCGCAACAACGCCGAGCTGGACGCGCTGCTGGCCGCGAGCACGCAGCCGGTAATGTTGGACTTCTACGCCGACTGGTGCGTGTCGTGCCGCGAGATGGAGCGCTTCACTTTCACCGATCCGGGCGTGGCGCAACGCATGGGCGGCATGCTGCTGGTGCAGGCCGACGTGACCGCCAACAATGCCGACGATCGCGCGCTGCTCAAGCGTTTCCGCCTGTTCGGCCCGCCGGGCATCATGTTCTTCGAACCCGGCGGCAAGGAATTGCCGGACGCGCGCGTGGTGGGCTTCCAGGACGCCAAGCGTTTCACCGAGTCGCTGGACCGCGTGCTATTGCGCTGAGCGGCGGCCGCCCGCTACCATGAGGGCTCGCGCCGCGTGGGTGGCGCCTCCACTCCCTCAGGCCGGCGCCCGTGACGTCTTCGACAGTCGATGCAAGCCAGGACCGCACCGGTCTGATCTATCTGCAACTGATGTTCGTCATGGCCACCTGGGGCCTGAACATCGTCTCCATCAAGTACCTGACGCAGCACATGGATATCCGCGCCCTGGCGGCCTTGCGGATCGCCGTTGCGTTCGTCGCCGTCACCCTCATCGTCAAAGCGCGGCGCGGCCGTATTCCCATGTTGGGGCGGGTCGAGTTGGGCTGGGTGGCGCTGGCGGGTTTCCTGGTGGTGTACGCGCACCAGACCGCGCTGGTGTATGGCTTGCAGTTCTCGTCGGCCGCCAACGGAACGCTGCTGATGGCCACCAGTCCCTTGCTGTCGGCGCTGCTGGCGGCCCTGTTCTATCGCGAACGGCTGACGTGGCTGCGCATCGCCGGCGCCTTGCTGGGCCTGGCCGGCGTGGCGATGGTGGTGGTGGGCAGCGGCGCGCAGTTGGGGCTGACCGGCTGGGGCGATGCGATTGTGTTCCTCGCGGTGGCGGTGTTCGTGTTCGGCGGGCTGGTGATCCAGCGCATCTCGCGCACGCTCGATCCGCTGGCGATGCTCTGGTACATGTACCTGGCCGGCGGCCTGATGCTGGTGGCGCATGCGGCCATGACGCCGTCGTCCTACGATGCGGACAACTGGAACATGACATGGTGGCCGTGGCTGGTGCTGCTGTTCTCGGCGGTGATCGCCTCCGGTGTCAGCAACATCCTGTGGAACGCGGGCATCGCCAGGCTGGGCATCAGCCGCGCGGCGCTGTTCGTGAACTGGCTGCCGATCTTCGGCCTGCTGTTCGCCGCGCTGTTCCTGGACGAGCATGTGACGCTGGTGCACGTGGCGGGGCTGGCCTGCATTCTCAGCGGCACCTGGCTCGGCCTGCGCCGTGGCGCGTCAGCGGCGCGTTGAAGAACACGGCGGACCGCAAGGGTCCGCCGTTGCTGTGCGCGTCTCATGCCCAGGCGCACGCAGGGCAAGCGGGGCGGGGCCGTGAAGGCCGCCCCATCGCAATCAGCGTTGCTGCTTGAGCAGCCGCGCCGCTTCGATCGCGAAGTACGTCAGGATGCCGTCGGCGCCGGCGCGCTTGAACGCCAGTAGCGCTTCCATCATGACCTTGTCGTGATCCAGCCAGCCATTGGCCGAGGCCGCCTTGATCATCGCGTATTCACCACTCACCTGGTAGGCAAAGGTCGGCACGCGGAAGGTGTCCTTGACGCGGCGCAGCACGTCCAGGTACGGCATGCCGGGCTTGACCATGACCATGTCGGCGCCTTCGTGCAGGTCGGCCGCGACTTCGCGCAGCGCTTCGTCCAGGTTGCCCGGGTCCATCTGGTAGGCCATCTTGTTGGACTTGCCCAGGTTGGTGGCAGACCCGACGGCGTCGCGGAACGGGCCGTAGAAGGCGCTGGCGTATTTGGCCGAGTAGGCCATGATCTGGGTATGGATGTAGCCGTTGGCCTCCAGCGCGCGGCGCACGGCGCCGATACGGCCGTCCATCATGTCGCTGGGGGCGACCATGTCGACACCGGCCGCGGCCTGCGTCAGGGCTTGCTTGACGAGGATCTCGACGGTCGGCTCGTTGACGACGTAGCCGTTTTCATCGATGACGCCGTCCTGGCCGTGGCTGGTGTACGGGTCCAGCGCTACGTCGCACAGCACGCCGAGATCGGGAAAGTTCTTTTTCAGCTCGCGCACCACGCGCGGGATCAGGCCGTCGGGGTTGGTGGCCTCGATGCCGTCGGGGGTCTTGAGCGCCGGGTCGATGGCGGGAAACAGCGACAGCACCGGCATGCCCAGCGCCACGCATTCCTCGGCCACCGGCAGCAGTGTGTCCAGCGAATAGCGCACCACGCCCGGCAGCGACGGCACGGCCTGCTTCAGGCCACTGCCCTCGGCCACGAAGACCGGGTAGATCAGGTCGTTGACGGTGAGGGCGTTCTCGCGCACCAGGCGGCGGGTGTAGTCGTCGCGGCGCAGGCGGCGCGGGCGGGAAACCGGGAAGTCGGGGGTGATGATCTGCGGGTTCATGGTACGACCTTGGGAGAAATCCAGTTTTCTATGTGCGCGCCAGCCTCTTCCAGGCCAATGCGCTCAGGCGCCGAGAAGGGGATGGTGTGCAGGGCGCCGATGTCCGCCAGGTCTTTGCGCACCGAGAACACGGTGCGCACGCGCTGGCCGTAGGGCAGCTTGTCGGCTTTGGTGAGCAGCGCCAGCACCGGCCGGCCGGTGGGGGCGATGAAATTGGCCAGGCGGCGGTCCAGTTCGGTAACGCCGCGGCGGATGTCGATGAGCAGCACGATGCCGGCCAGCGATTCGCGGTCGCGCAAATAGCCGCCCAGGATGTCGGCCCACTTTTCCTTTTCATCGCGGGCCACGGAGGCATAGCCGTAGCCGGGCAGGTCGACGAGATAGCCGATGTGGCCTTCCGGGTTCAGCGGGTCCGGCAGGCCGAACATGTTGATCAGCCGCGTGCGGCCCGGCGTCTTGCTGGAGAAGGCGAGGCGACGCTGGTTGCACAGCACGTTGATGGCCGTGGACTTGCCGGCGTTGGAGCGGCCGACGAAGCAAACCTCGGGCGCGTCAGGAGGCGGCAACTGGTCGAGGCGAGCGGCCGACGTGAGGAAAGAGGCGCGATGTAGGAGGGACACGGATGGCTTTGGCTACGGTTGGTTTCGAGCCCTATTGTATAATCCGGCGTTTGCAACAGTGGTCCCCGTGCGCGGAGCCGTCTCGTTTGCTTACCGTTGAGGGCATTTCGGTACTTGCAGGGCCATCCGGCCCCAGGCGTCCGGTAGTCCTTGGCGAGCAGGCAAGCGGGCAAATGAGGTTCGATACGGTTTTCCAGATGTGCGGGCAGGCGTGGGCGCCTTTTTGCGCCTTGATCGATGTGATCGTCGAGGTCTTCATGAAGCGTGTGCTGTCCCGGATGTTGGTTGCGAGCGGGCTGTTGCTCGGCGCCTCCGCCTTTTCTACTACGAGCTTCGCCGCTGACGGCGCCGCGGGCGCGGCCAAGCCAGATGCCGCCAAGGGTGGCCAGTTGTTTGACCAGGGCGACGCCTCGCGCGGCATCATCGCCTGTGCGTCCTGTCATGGCGCGGCGGGCAACAGCACCATCCCGGTGAACCCCAACCTGGCCGCGCAACCCCACGAATACCTGGTCAAGCAGTTGACCGACTTCCAGGTCAAGCAGGGTGCCAAGCTGCCGGTGCGCAATGGCCCCGGCGGCAATCCCACCCCCATGACCGCCATGGCGCAGAACCTGACGCCGGCCGACATGCAGAATATCGCGCTGTACCTGGCGCAGCAGCCGCTGAAGGATCCGGCCACCGCCGGCCACGAGAAGCTGGTTGACCTGGGTCAAAAGATCTGGCGCGGCGGTTTGCCCGAACGCAATGTTCCCGCCTGTGCGGCATGCCATTCTGCCAACGGCGCGGGCATTCCAGGCCAGTATCCGCGCCTGTCGGGCCAGTTCCCCTTGTATATCGAAGAGCAGCTCAAGCTGTTCCGCAGCGGCGATCGCGCCAACGACGTGATGCGCGCCGTGGCCGACCGGATGTCGGATGCCGACATCAAGGCCGTGGCGGACTACGCGGCTGGCCTGCGGTAGCCGTACGCCGGCCACGCGCGCGGCTGGTCCGCGTTCACGCAACCTGAGCATGGCGGAACCTGTTTCCGTCCTGCGCTGTCTACGAGGGGGGTAGCCGATCGCGCGGCCCCCCTTTTTTCATGAATTCGACTCAGACACACTCCCGCCCGTCCCTGCGCAGCCTGCCCCGCGATCTGTTTGAATTGCTGGGTTCGATGCGTTTCGCCGTCAGCCTGTTGATGTTCATCTGCGTGGCGAGCCTGGTGGGGACGGTGTTGCAGCAGAACCGGTCGTCCAACAACTACATCGACCAGTTCGGCCCGTTCTGGTACGAGGTGTTTGACAAGTTCTCGATCTGGCACGTCTACAACAGCTGGTGGTTCCTGCTGATCATGGCGTTCCTGGTCGTCTCGACCTCGGTCTGCCTGATCCGCAACGCGCCCAAGATGCTGCGAGATGCGCGTTCGTTCCGCGAACACGTGCGCGGCGGCAGCCTGCGGGCCTTTCCGCACCGCGTCGAGACCGAGGCGCCCACTGACGTGCCGCGGACCGCGGCGGGCCTGACGGCCCTGCTCAAGCGCATGGGCTATGCGGTGCGCGAGCGCCAGGACAGTACCGGCGTGCTGCTGGCTGCCAAGAAGGGCAGCGCCAACCGACTGGGCTATGTGTTCGCCCATGCCGCCATGGTCATCATCTGCATTGGCGGCCTGCTCGATAGCGAGCTGCCGGTGCGCCTGCAGGTGATGTTCGGCGGCAAGAAGCCGATCGTCGAGAACATGCTGATCTCCGAGGTGCCGGAAAGCGGCCGCCTGTCGGTCGACAATCCGAGCTTCCGCGCCAGCGTGCTGGTGCCGGAGAACGGCCAGGCCAGCACCGCGGTGGTGATGGTGGGCGACGGCGCCCTGGTGCAGCCGATGCCCTTCACCCTGAAACTGAAGAAATTCGTCATCGACTACTACTCGACGGGCATGCCCAGCCGCTTCGCCAGCGAAGTGGAGGTGACGGATCCGGATACGGGCAAGAGCTTCGATTCCACCATCGAGGTCAACGAGCCGTTGCGCTTCAAGGGCATGACGGTCTACCAGTCCAGTTTCGATGACGGCGGCAGCACGGTGGTGCTCAAGGGTTACCCGCTGGTGGGCACCGACAACGCCACGTTCAATGTGGACGGCACCGTGGGCAAGACTGCTGAAGTAAGCGCTAACACTGCGCGAGGTCCGCGCAGCATGGGCGTGGAAATCACGGCCCTGCGTCCGATCAATGTCGAGGATCTGACTGGCGGCGCGCCCAAGGGGGGCGGCCAGAGCTTCGCTGAACATGTGGCCTCGGTGGCCGGCAGCGCGGCGGGCAAGAAGAATGAAAATCTGCGCAACGTGGGGCCCAGCGTCGAGTACAAGCTGATAGACGATGCGGGTCAGGCGCACGAATTCCAGAACTACATGTTGCCGGTGCAATTGGACGGAGCCAGTGTGTTCCTGGCCGGTGTGCGCAACAATGCCTCGGAACCGTTCCGCTATCTGCGGATTCCGGCCGATGACGAGGGCTCGGTGGCGGAATTCATGCGGCTGCGGGCGGCGCTGGCCGATCCGGCCGCGCGCCAGGAGGCGGCGCGCCGTTTCGCCGAGCGCAACAGCCCGAGCGGCACGGATCGCCAGCCTTTGCAGACGGCCGCCGAGCGCGCCCTGGAAACCTATGCTTCCGGCGGCTTGCAGGCCGTGGCGGCGTTCTTGCAGGCCAACACGCCGGCGAGCGACCTGGAGCGCGCGGCGGATGTGGTGATCCGGCTGATCGGCGCCAGCATGAATGAATTGCGCGCCATCGAGCGTGAACGTGCCGGGCTGCCGCCGGTGGCCAGCGATGGGCCCGAGGCCGAGCGTGCCGCCCAGTGGTCGCGCCTGTCGGTGGCGGCGCTGTCGGACCTGACCGTCTATCCGGCGCCGGTGTTCTTTTCGCTGGCAGACTTCAAGCACGTGCAGGCCAGCGTGTTCCAGGTCAGCCGCACACCGGGCAAGAACACGGTCTACCTGGGCAGCCTGCTGCTGGTGCTGGGCGTGTTCTCGATGTTCTACATTCGGGATCGCCGCGTCTGGATCTGGATCAAGCCGCAGGACGGCGGCAGCGCCATCCTGGCGGCGATGACGTCGCAGAAGCGTACACTCGACTTTAATCAGGAGTTCGATCGCTTCAAGCAGGCGCTGTTGCGCCAGAAAGGGTCTTAAGGTTTCCTATGTCCACGACCACCACCACGCATTCTCCCGCGCCTGACAACCTTTGGCAGGACGGCCTGTCCGAGACCGGCGACAACCGCGCACAGCGCGGCCGGCCCGACTGGACGGACGTCGTGTTCTTCCTGCTGTTGGCGGCGGGCGCCGGTTTCGCGCTGACGCGCTTCAGTGGCGCGATGGACTACTACGAGAAGATCATCCTGTGCGGCACGGTGCCAGTGCTGGCCTGGATGGGATGGCTGTGGCGTCCGCTGCGCCGTCTGATGGTGGCCTGTGCGATCGCGGCGGGTCTGGCGTTGATGCTCTACGGCAATGACCTGGCGCGGGCCGAGCAGGTGTTCTTCCTGAAATACCTGCTCTCGTCGCAGTCCGCCATCCTGTGGATGAGCGCGCTGTTCGCCCTGGCCATGGTGTGCTACTGGATCGGTTTCTTCAGTCCGACCGCGGCATGGCTGGGCACCGCCCTGACCTGGGGCGCGGTGTTCGCCGGCCTGACGGGGCTTCTGGTGCGCTGGCGCGAGGGCCATCTGATGGGCCCGGACCTGGGCCATATCCCGGTCAGCAACCTTTATGAAGTGTTCGTGCTGTTCGCTTTGATCACGGCCTTGTTCTACCTGTACTACGAGCGCAAGTACGCCACCCGCGCGCTGGGCGGTTTCGTGCTGCTGGTGGTGACTTCGGCGGTGGTGTTCCTGCTGTGGTATTCGTTCACGCGCGACGCCGGGCAGATCCAGCCGCTGGTGCCGGCGCTCAAGAGCTGGTGGATGAAGCTGCATGTGCCGGCCAACTTCATCGGTTATGGCACCTTCTCGCTGGCGGCGATGGTCGGCTTTGCCTACCTGGTCAAGCAGCATGGGCAGACTTCGTCGTGGCTCAAGCTGGCGCCGCTGTTCGTGCTGGGCGTGCTGTTGTGCGCCGAGCCCATGGTGTTCCGCACCGATGGCCTGTCGGCCACCTGGATGCTGTATTTCGGCATCGGCGCCGTGATCGTCGGCGCCATCCTGCTGGGGCGGCGCCGCATCGCCGCCGCATTGCCGCCGCTGGAGGTGCTGGACGACATCATGTACCGCGCCATCGCCATTGGCTTCGCCTTCTTCACCGTGGCGACCATCCTGGGCGCGCTGTGGGCGGCGGATGCCTGGGGCGCGTATTGGCAGTGGGACCCCAAGGAAACCTGGGCCCTGATCGTCTGGCTGAACTACGCAGCCTGGCTGCACATGCGCCTGATCAAGGGCCTGCGCGGCACGATGGCGGCCTATTGGGCGCTGACCGGCCTGTTGATCACCGGCTTCGCCTTCCTGGGCGTGAACATGTTCCTGTCGGGACTGCATTCCTACGGCCAGCTCTGATCGGGCTGGCAACGGCAAGAAGCCGCCGACGCCGAGGCGCGGCGGCTTCTTTTTCTGATGGACTCAGGGCAGGGTCGATTCGCCGCGCAGCAGGTCGTCCAGCGTCTCGCGCTGGCGCACCACGTGGTAGCGGTCGCCGTCGACCATGACTTCGGCGGCGCGGGGGCGGGTGTTGTAGTTGCCGGACATCGTCATGCCATAGGCGCCAGCCGATTCCAGCGCCAGCACGTCGCCCTGTTCGATGACCAGCGCACGCTGCCGCGCTAGCCAGTCGGCACTTTCGCAGACCGGACCGACGACGTCGTAGGTGATCGCATCGCCAGCGCGTGGCCGCAACGGCAGCAAGCCGTGCCAGGCGCCGTACAGCGCCGGCCGCAGCAGATCGTTCATGGCGGCGTCGACGATGGCGAAATTGCGCGCCTCGCCGTGCTTGAGGTATTGGACGGTGGTCAGCAGCAGGCCGGCGTTGCCCACCAGCGAGCGACCGGGTTCCAGCACCAGGCGCAAGTGGCCGTGACCGCGCGCCTGCAGGCGCTGGAACACGCCGTCCAGCAGGGCCTTGGGCGAGGGCGGCGTCTCATCGCTGTAGCGGATGCCGAGGCCGCCGCCCAGATCCAGGTGCGACAGGCGGATGCCGATGCTTTCCAGGTCGGCGACCAGGTCCAGCAGCTTCTCCAGCGCATCGAAATAGGGACCGATGTCGGTCAATTGCGACCCGATGTGGCAGTCCAGACCGGTGATTTCCAGGCCGGGCAGCAGGCGGGCACTGCGATAGGCGTCCAGCGCCGCCCCGATGGGGATGCCGAACTTGTTTTCCTTGAGACCGGTGGAAATGTACGGGTGGGTCTGCGCGTCGACGTCCGGGTTGACCCGTAGCGCCACCCTGGCGCGCCGGCCGGTTTCCTGGGCCACGTCCGACAGGCGCTGTAGCTCGGCTTCGGATTCGGCGTTGAAGCACATGACGCCGGCGTCCAGCGCCGCGCGCATCTCCCAGGCCTGCTTGCCGACCCCCGAGAAGACGATGCCGGAGGGATCGGCGCCAACGGCGAGGGCGCGCTTGAGTTCGCCGCCCGAGACAATGTCGAAGCCGGCGCCGAGACGGGCGAATTCCTTCAGGATCGCCAGGTTGGAGTTGGCCTTCATGCCATAGCAGACCTGCACGGGACGCTGGCCGATGGCGCTGTGGTAGGTGTTCCAGGCGGCGCGCAGCGCCGCGCGGGAATAGACGTAGAGCGGCGTTCCCAGTTTCCCGGCCAGATGGCCCAGCGGCACGTCTTCGGCGTACAGCACGTTGTTGCGGTACTGGAAGAACGGATGCCCGGCCAGTTCGGGCGGAACCGGGAACTCGGCGCTCATGGCAGGGAGGGCGCGGACGGTATTTGCGGCACCTGCGGCGTGGTCTGGCGCTGCCCCGGCGGGGGCGGCTTGCCATCAGGGGTGGGCATGTACAAAGGACCCTTGTAGCCGCAGGCCGCAACCATGCCTGCCAGCGCGAGCGTGGCTACAATGCGTAGGGACATGCGGCTGAATGCCAATTGGAACACTGGGAACTCCGTAATTCTTGCAGGCTCGATTATGACCGAATCCGAATTTCTTGCGTTGATCGACCAGGTGCTGGACAGCATCGAAAGCCAGGCCGATGACTGGGCGGCTTCGCTCGACGTCGACGTCGAAACCAGCCGCAGCGGCAATGTGCTGACCATGGTGTTCGAAGACAATACCCACGTGGTGGTGAACAGCCAGGCCGCCATGCAGGAACTGTGGGTGGCCGCGCGCAGTGGCGGTTTCCACTACCGCTACGACGGCCAGCACTGGACCGATACCCGAGGCGGCCCGAATCTGCCCGACGCGCTCTCGCAGATCTGTTCGGCCGCGGCCGGCGTGCCCGTCACGGTGCGCCTGTAGGCTCCGACGAGAAGGTCATCAGGCCTTCGGGCTTTGGCTTCTGACATCCAACTTCTGGGGGTCGGTTCAATTCGCCGGCCTTCTTCATTCCGTTCAGAACGGGATCTTCTGCGACCAGGGCTGGGCGCTTTGCGTGCCCACGCCTGGCGCCACCTTGATGCGGTTGTCTTCGCCGCTGTCGCTGTTCAGGCCATTCAGGAACTCGCCCAGCGTGTCGGCTTGTGGCAGGCCCAGGCGCGCAACGGCCTGGCCGGGCGGGAATTCCGAGAAGTAGTACTCGCCGTTCTCGACGATGATGCCGTCGGGGCGGGGGCGCGGCTTTTCTTCCGGCACGCCCTTTAGCACGTCCTGCATGTAGTCGACCCAGATCGGCATGGCCACGCCGCCGCCGGTTTCGCGCGAGCCCAGCGACTTGGGCTGGTCGAAGCCCAGCCAGGCGGTAGCCACCAGCGAAGGGGTGTAGCCCGAGAACCAGGCGTCCACCGATTCATTGGTGGTGCCGGTCTTGCCGGCGATGTCGTTGCGCTTGAGCAGCACCCGGGCGCGGGCCGCGGTGCCGTAGGTGGCCACGCCGCGCAGCACGTCGTCCATGATCCAGGCGGTGCGCGGGTCGATGGCGCGGGCCGCGGCGTCGCCGGCCACGACGGGTTTGGCCTGCATCACGATCTTGCCGCTGCTGTCGGTGACGCGGTCGATCAGGTAGGGAGTGACGCGGTAGCCGCCATTGGCGAATACCGAGAACGCGCCGGCCAGTTGCAGTGGGGTCACCGAGCCGGCGCCCAGCGCCAGCGGCAGCACCGCGGGCTGGCGCGCCTTGTCGAAACCGAAGCGGGTCAGGTAGTCCTGCGCGTACTGCGGGCCGATGGCTTGCAGGATGCGGATCGAGACCATGTTCTTGGACTTGTACAGGCCCTGGCGCAGCGTCAGCATGGGTTCGTACTGGTTGCCGTAGTTCTTCGGATTCCAGGCCTTGGAGCCGGTCTGCGCGGCCGTCAGTTCGAAGGGCTGGTCGGAGATCTGCGTGGCCGGAGTCAGGCCGCGCTCGAGCGAGGCGGCGTAGATGAACGGCTTGATGTTCGAACCGGGCTGGCGCCAGGCCTGCGTCACGCGGTTGAAATTGCCGCGGTAGAAGTCGAAGCCGCCGACCATGGCGCGGATCGCCCCGTCCTGCGGCGACAGCGCCACGAACGCCGCCTGCACCGACGGCATGTTGATGATTTCCCAGTTGTCGCCAAACTTGTGGATGTAGACCACCGAGCCGCGCTTGATGCGCTGCTCGGGCTTGGCCTTGTCATTGAGCGCGCGTGCCACCACGCTCAACACCTTTTTGTCGGTGACGGTGATGATCTCGCGCGAGCTGCGCGCCAGCTTCACTTCGGTGGGGCTGGCCGACAGTACCACCGCGGTCAGCAGGTCGCCGCTGTCGCTGAATTTGTCGAACACGCCGTCCAGGAACTCATCCAGGGCCTGCGGGTTGTTCTCGGTGCCGGGCGGCAGGTCGAGCTGTTCCTCGGGGCCGGGGTAGGGCGCGCGGCGGGTGTATTCCAGCACGCCTTCGCGCACCGCGCGGTAGGCCGCTTCCTGATCTTTGGAATGCACGGTGGTGTAGATATTGATGCCGCGCGAGTAGACGTTGTCCTGGTACACATTGAACAGCAACTGGCGCGCCAGTTCGGCCACATATTCACCATGGATGCTGTAGCCGCCGGCCGGCGTGCCTTCGGCCGACTTCATGACGATCTGCTGCGCCATCGCCTGCTTGTACTCGGGCTCGGTCAGGTAGCCCAGCGACAGCATGCGGCCCAGCACATAGCGCTGGCGCAGTTCGGCACGGGGGCGGTTGGAGATCGGATTGAAGCGCGAGGGCGCCTTGGGGATGCCGGCCAGCATGGCGGCCTCGGCCGGCGTGACCTCCGCCAGCGGCTTGCCAAAATAGGTGCGCGACGCGGCGGCGAAACCGTAGGCGCGGTGGCCCAGATAGATCTGGTTCATGTAGAGCTCAAGGATCTGGTCCTTGGAAAGCTCGGATTCGATCTTGAATGTCAGCAGCAGCTCGTAGAACTTGCGCGAGTAGGTCTTTTCGGACGACAGGTAGAAGTTGCGCGCCACCTGCATGGTGATGGTGCTGGCGCCCTGTGTCTTGGACATGTTGATCAGGTTGGTCAGGCCGGCGCGCACCACGCCGGTCCAGTCGATGCCGCCGTGCTGGTAGAAGCGGTCGTCTTCGGCCGCCAATACCGCGGACTTCATCACGTCCGGGATTTCATTGAAGCGCAGCACATTGCGGCGTTCTTCGCCGAACTCGCCGATCAGCACCTTGTCGGCCGTGTAGACGCGCAGCGGCACCCGCGGGCGGTAGTCCGTCATGGCGTGCAGGTCGGGCAGGTTGGGCCAGGCCAGTGCCAGCGCCATGCCGGCCAGCAGCACGCCGCACAGGAACAGGCCGGCAAACAAAATGCCGGTCTTGACGAAAAAACGCAATATCGGGGAACCGTTATTGGCGGACTTGTCTTTTTTGGAGGAATTCTGCGGCTTGCTCATCGCGGCGATTTTACGGGTATCTCCGATCCTACCTCAGCGTGGGGGACCGGTTTCTGTAACAAGATAGTTCAATGTGGCGCGCGGGCAACTTGGCGGCAGATGTGATAATGCCGTCATGAACTTTTCCGCTCACTCATGTCCGGAAGCTGACCCGGACCTGGCGCCCACCGGCGAGGCGCCCGAAAACCTGCCTTGCGCCTCGGAATGCGCAGGCAAGGCCGTGTCGCTGCCGCACGACCTGCCCGTCTTCCTGGTGGGCATGATGGGGGCGGGCAAGACGACCATCGGCCGTGGCCTGGCGCGTGCCCTGGGGCGCGAGTTTGTCGATCTGGACCATGAGCTCGAGGCGCGTTGCGGCGTACGGGTGCCGGTAATCTTCGAAATCGAGGGCGAGGCCGGTTTTCGTCGCCGGGAATCCGCCGCCCTGGAAGAGTGTACCCAACGGCGCAACATAATTCTCGCGACGGGCGGCGGCGCCATCCTGGCCGCCGAGAACCGGGCGCGCCTGCGCGAGCGGGGCATCGTGGTCTACCTGAAGGCCAGCGTGGACGAATTGTTCCGCCGTACCTGCCGCGACCGCAACCGGCCGCTGCTGGCCACCGCCGACCCGCGCGGCACCCTGCGGGACCTGATGACGCTGCGCGAACCCCTCTATAAGGAAGTCGCCGACCTGGTGGTGGAAACCGGCTCGATGCCGATCCACACCCTGGTCAAGGCGCTGCTGCCGCAATTACAAGCCTTCGAGAAGCACATATGAACGTTGTTGAGGTCGATACCCCGGGCGGACAGTACCCGATCCGCATCGCGCCGGGGCGCCTGGATGCCCTGGATGAGAGCATCCCCGCCGACGCCACCGCCATCGCGGTGGTGACCAACCCGACCGTGGCGGCGCTGTACGGCGAGCGCGCCGAAGCCGCCCTGGCGCGCACCGGCAAGCGGATGCTGCGCATCGAGTTGCCCGACGGCGAGTCGTACAAGGACTGGCAGTCGCTGAACCTGATCTTCGATGCCCTGTTGACCCATCGCCTCGATCGCCGCTGCGTGCTGGTGGCGCTGGGCGGCGGCGTGATCGGCGACATGACCGGCTTCGCCGCCGCGGTGTACATGCGCGGCGTGCGCTTCGTGCAGGTGCCCACAACCCTGCTGGCCCAGGTCGATTCGTCGGTTGGCGGCAAGACGGCCGTGAACCATCCGCTGGGCAAGAACATGATCGGCGCGTTCTACCAGCCGCTGGCGGTCGAGATCGATACCGCGGTGCTGGCCACGCTGCCGGCGCGCGAAGTGTCGGCCGGCCTGGCCGAAGTCATCAAGTACGGCCTGATCCTGGATCCGGAATTCTGGACCTGGTGCGAACAGAATGCGCAGAAATTGCGCAGCCTGGACCCGCAGGCCATCGCCTACGCCATCCGCCGCTCGTGCGAACTGAAGGCGCAGGTGGTGGGCAAGGACGAACGTGAGTCCGGCTTGCGCGCCATCCTGAACCTGGGCCATACCTTTGGCCATGCCATCGAGGCCGGCCTGGGCTACGGCGCCTGGCTGCATGGCGAGGCGGTGGGCTGCGGCATGGTGCAGGCGGCGGAACTGTCGGCCGACGTGGCGGATTTTCCGCGCGCCGACGTGGCCCGGGTGCGCGATCTGGTGGCGGCCATCGGCTGTCCGGTGGTCGCGCCCGACCTGGGGGCCGAACGCTGGCTCGACCTGATGCAGGTCGACAAGAAGACCGAGGGCGGCGAGATCCGCTACGTGCTCATGTCCCGCATCGGCGCAGCGATGATGCGGGCGGCGCCGGCCGATGCCGTGCGCGCCGTGCTGGCCCGAACCACTCAGTAACGACCACAGGAGAGACGGTGTCGCAGATGAAAGAACTGGCTTCCTATGCATCCGACCCGTCCCGATCGCGTGGCCGGTCGTATGCCGAACCCGCGCCGGAAAACCGCACGGAATTCCAGCGCGACCGCGACCGCATCATCCATTCCAGCGCATTCCGGCGGCTGGAATACAAGACCCAGGTCTTCGTGAACCATGAAGGCGACCTCTTCCGCACCCGGCTGACGCACAGCCTGGAAGTGGCGCAGATCGCGCGCACCCTGGCACGCAGCCTGGGGCTGTCGGAAGACCTGACCGAGGCCATTTCGCTGGCGCATGATCTGGGCCACACGCCGTTCGGCCACGCAGGCCAGGACGAGCTCAATGCCTGCATGCGCGAGCTGGCGCCCGAGGCCGGCGGCTTCGAGCACAACCTGCAGAGCCTGCGGGTGGTCGACGAGCTGGAAGAGCGCTATGCCGATTTCAACGGGTTGAACCTGTGCTTCGAGACTCGCGAGGGCATCCTGAAGCATTGCTCGGCGGCCCACGCGCGGCAACTGGGCGCGGTGGGCGAGCGCTTTCTGGCGCGCACCCAGCCGTCGCTGGAGGCGCAGATTGCCAATCTGGCCGACGAAGTGGCCTACAACAACCACGACATCGATGACGGCCTGCGTTCAGGACTCATTACGCTGGAACAGTTGCAGGGCGTGTCCATCTTCCAGCGCCATCACGCCGAGGTGCTGGCGCGCTACCCCGGCCTGGCGCCGCGCCGCGCGGTGGCCGAAACCATCCGCCGCATGATCAACACCCTGATCGGCGACCTGACGCAGACTTCTCTGGCGCGCATCCGCGACGCAGCGCCGGCCTGCGCCGACGACGTGCGCCGCGCGCCGCCGTTGGCGGGGTTTTCGGAGGGCATCCGGTGCGAGGCCGACGAACTGAAGAAGTTCCTGTTCGACAACCTCTACCGGCACTACCGTGTGCTGCGTATGACAACCAAGGCGCGCCGCATCGTGCGCGAATTGTTTGCGGCGTTCCTGGACGATCCGCGGCTGCTGCCGCCGGACTATCGGCGCGCGGCCTTCAACGACCAGGCCCGCGCCATCGCCGACTACATCGCCGGCATGACCGACCGCTATGCCATCCGCGAGCACCGGCGCCTGTTCGACATGAGCTAGGCGGGGTGCGCTGTGGTCATGCCGCGGCGCACGGACCCACCGGTATCAGCGATGCTTGCGGTAGGGTTCGTCGGCTTCGACGAAGGTGGCTTCGGCGCGCGCGTCGCGCATCCATTCCTGCATCGCCGGCAGCGCCAGCACCGCGTCCATGTAGTCGCGCACCGGGCCGGCGGCGGCGATGCCGTAGGTGACGAAGCGAGACACCACGGGGGCGAAGAACGCATCGGCGATCGAGAAGGCGCCGAACAGGAACGGGCCGCCCTGACCGAATTCCGCGCGCGTGTCCTGCCAGATGGCGTGCATGCGCGAAATCTCCTGGCGCGCGGCCTCGGGGATGTCGATGCCGGGCAGGTGCGCCTCGATGTTCATCGGCAGCGCCTGGCGCAGCGCGCCGAAACCGCTGTGCATCTGCGCGGTCAGCGAGCGGGCGCGGGCACGGGCGCGAGCGTCCTGCGGCCACAGGCGGGCCTCGGGATGTTGTTCGGCCACGTATTCGCAGATCGCCAGCGAGTCCCAGACCGCCAGGTCGCCATCCAGCAGCACCGGCACCAGTCCGGCCGGCGTGAGCGTTTCCAGGTGGCGGGCGAATGCCTCGGTGAACAGGCCAAGCTTCTGTTCGATGAAGGCGACGCCGGTGGCGCGCAGCGCGAGCCAGGGCCGCAGCGACCACGATGAGTAGTTCTTGTTGCCGATGATCAAGGTGTACATGCCGATTCCTCTCGTGACAGGCCCTGATTGCGCCGCGCCGTTCAGCCGCCGGGCGTGCGGCGCAGCAGTTTGCCGAGATAGTGTCCGGTGTGGCTTTCGGGCGTCGCCGCCACGTCTTCCGGCGTGCCTTGCGCCACCACCCGGCCGCCGCCGTCGCCGCCTTCCGGGCCCATGTCGACGAGCCAGTCGGCGGTCTTGATGACGTCCAGGTTGTGCTCGATGATGAGCACGGTGTTGCCGCTGTCCACCAGTTGGTTGAGCACCTGCAGCAGCAGTTCGATGTCGCGGAAATGCAGGCCGGTGGTGGGTTCGTCCAGGATGTACAGCGTGCGGCCGGTGCTGCGGCGCGACAGTTCCTGCGACAGCTTCACGCGCTGCGCCTCGCCGCCCGAGAGCGTGGTGGCGCTCTGGCCCAGCCGGATGTACGACAGGCCGACGTCGATCAGCGTGTGCAGCTTGCGCGCGATCGCCGGCACTGATTCGAAATACTCCAGCGCCTGCTCGACCGTCAGGTCCAGCACTTCGCTGATGTTGCGGCCGCGGTAGCGGATCTCCAGCGTTTCGCGGTTGTAGCGCTTGCCGTGGCAGACGTCGCAGGGCACGTACATGTCTGGCAGGAAGTGCATTTCCACCTTGACCACGCCGTCGCCCTGGCAGGCTTCGCAGCGCCCGCCCTTGACGTTGAAGCTGAAGCGGCCGGGATCGTAGCCGCGGGTGCGGGCCTCGGGCACGCCCGCGAACAGTTCGCGGATCGGGGTGAACAGGCCGGTGTAGGTGGCCGGGTTGCTGCGCGGCGTGCGGCCGATCGGGCTCTGGTCGACGCTGATGATCTTGTCGAAGTTCTCCAGGCCCTGCATCGCGGTGTAGGGGGCGGGTTCGCTCTGGGCATGGTGCAGCTGGCGCGATACCGCCACCGCCAGGGTGTCGTTGACCAGGGTCGATTTGCCCGATCCGGATACGCCGGTGACGCAGATCAGGCGGCCGGCGGGCAGGCGCAGGTCGACGTTCTTAAGGTTGTTGCCGCTGGCGCCCGTGAGCGTCAGCCAGGGCAGGTCGTCCGTGACGGGACGGCGCTGCGGGATGGCGATGGCGCGCTGGCCGCTCAGGTACTGGCCGGTGAGCGAGTTCGGGTCGCGCTGCACGGTCTCTGGATCGCCCTGCGCCACCACTTCGCCGCCGTGCTCGCCCGCGCCCGGCCCCATGTCCACGACCCAGTCGGCCATGCGGATCATGTCTTCGTCGTGCTCGACCACGATGACGCTGTTGCCCAGGTCGCGCAGGTGCTGCAGCGTGCCGATGAGGCGGTCGTTGTCGCGCTGGTGCAGGCCGATGGAGGGTTCGTCCAGCACGTACATCACCCCGGTCAGGCCCGAGCCGATCTGGCTGGCCAGGCGGATGCGCTGGGCCTCGCCGCCGGAGATGGTGTCGGCGCTGCGGTCCAGCGACAGGTAGTTCAACCCGACGTTGTTCAGAAAGCTCAGGCGCGCTTCGATCTCACGCACGATGCGCTGGGCGATCTCCTGTTTGGATCCGGTCAGAGTCAGGTCGCGGAACCACGCCAGGCAGGTCGAAAGCGGCATCGCTTCGACTTCATAGATGGCCTGGCCGTGGCGTTCGCCCCCGCGCGGGTCCTGGCCGATCAGCACGTTGCGCGCTTCCGGCCGCAGGCGCGAGCCGCCGCAGTCGGGGCAGGTCTTGATGTTGCGGTACTTGCCGAGTTCTTCACGCACCGTGGCCGAATCGGTTTCGCGCCAACGGCGCTCCAGGTTCGGGATCACGCCTTCGAAGGTGTGGCGCTTGACCGTGCTGCGGCCCTTTTCGTTCAGGTACAGGAACGAGATTTCCTCGTCGCCCGAGCCGTACAGGACCTTGTCGCGCAGCGCCTCGGGCAAGTCCTCGAAGGGCGCCTCGATATCGAATTCGTAGTGCGCCGCCAGGCTGGTCAGCAGCGAATGGGTGAACGCGTTGCGGCGGTCCCAGCCACGGATGGCGCCGGCTGCCAGGCTCAGCTCCGGGAAGGCGACCACGCGCTTGGGGTCGAAGAAGCCCACCTGGCCGATGCCGTCGCAACTGGGGCAGGCGCCCATGGGGTTGTTGAAGCTGAACAGGCGCGGTTCCAGTTCCGGCAGGCTGTGGCTGCAGACCGGGCAGGCGTAGCGGCTGGAGAATACCTGTTCGCGGCCGCCATCCATGTCCAGAGCCAGGGCGCGGCCGTCGGCCAACTGCAGCGCGGTTTCGAAGCTCTCGGCCAGGCGCTGCTTGCTTTCGGGCTTGATGCGCAGGCGGTCGATGACCACGTCGATGTCGTGCTTCTCGGTTTTCTTCAGCGGCGCCATGCCGTCGATTTCCGCTATCTGGCCGTCCACGCGCAGGCGCACGTAGCCCTGCGCCTGCAGGCTGGCGCATTCGTCCTCGAAGCTGCCCTTCTTGCCGCGCGCAATCGGGGCCAGCACCGCCAGGCGGGTGTCGGCCGGCCAGGACAGCACCGCGTCCACCATCTGGCTGACGCTCTGCGCCTGCAACGGCAGGCCGTGCTCCGGGCAATAGGGCGTGCCGACCCGCGCGTACAGCAGGCGCAGGTAATCGTGGATTTCGGTGATGGTGCCGACGGTGGAGCGGGGGTTGTGGCCGGCCGCCTTCTGTTCGATAGAAATGGCCGGCGACAGACCCTCGATCAGGTCGACGTCGGGCTTGTCCATCAGTTGCAGGAACTGGCGAGCATAGGCGGACAGGCTCTCGACGTAACGCCGCTGTCCCTCCGCGTAAAGCGTATCGAACGCCAGCGAGGACTTGCCCGAGCCGGACAGGCCGGTCACCACCACCAGCTTGTGGCGCGGCAGGTCCAGCGAGACGTTCTTGAGATTGTGGGTGCGGGCACCCCGAATGCGTATGGTCACGTCTATCGGGCTCTTTTAAGCAGTTGCAAAGGCCAACTTGGTACTATAGCGCGCCGAGTCCCCAGGCCATAGATCAGACCGCAAGCGCATGACAATTGCGCGGACCGGTCCCAGTCATTCTCGAAATTTCCGCATGCCGGCAGACACGAAACTGAAATTGACCTCATCCGAGCGCCGCGCCAGCGTGGCGCTGGCCGGTTTGTTCGCCGCGCGGATGCTGGGGCTGTTCCTGTTATTGCCGGTGTTCGCGGTTGCCGCCCGCGGCCTGCCCGGGGGCGACGACCCGGCCCGGGTCGGTCTGGCGCTGGGCATTTATGGCCTGACCCAGGCGGTCATGCAGATTCCCTTCGGGCTGGCTTCCGATCGTTGGGGGCGTCGTCCCGTGGTGTTGTTCGGCCTGCTGTTGTTCGTGGCGGGCAGTGTGGTCTGTGCGCAGGCCACCGACGTGTACTGGATCACCATCGGCCGCGCCATCCAGGGCGCGGGCGCCATATCCGCCGCCGTGACGGCCTGGCTGGCCGACGCCACCCGCGACGAGGTGCGTACCCGGGCCATGGCCATGGTGGGCGGTTCGATCGGCCTGTCGTTTGCGGCGGCGCTGGTGTTGTCGCCCGTGCTGGTGGGTTGGTGGGGGTTGCCGGGCCTGTTCTGGACCATTGCCTGTCTGGGCGTGGTCTGCCTGGCGGTGGCCGGCTGGGTGGTGCCGGTGGTGCCACGCACACGGGCGCGCAGCATGCAGGCCGCCCGGCCACGCGAGGTGCTTACCCAGGGTGACCTGCTGCGGTTGAATTTCGGTGTGTTCGTGTTGCACCTGATCCAGGTGTCACTGTTCGTGGTGGTGCCGGCGCTGTTGGCCAAGGTCGGCGGCCTGGACGCGCGCGAGCTATGGAAAGTCTATCTGCCGGTGATCCTGGTGTCGTTCGTGCTGATGGTGCCGGTGGTGTTCGTGGCGGAAAAGCGGCGTGCGCATCGGGGCGCGTTGCGCGCGGCCGTGGCTGGGTTGGCGCTGGTATGCGCGTTGCTGCCGGCCGCCAGCCATGGCTTCTTCACCCTGGCGGCGGCCCTGACCGGTTTCTTCGTGGCTTTCAACGTACTCGAAGCGCTCCAGCCGTCGCTGGTGTCGCGCGTGGCGCCGCAGGCCTATAAGGGCCTGGCACTGGGGTTCTACAACACGGCCCAGGCCGCTGGCCTGTTCACAGGCGGCGCGCTGGGCGGCTGGGTGGCCTCGCATTCGGGCGCCAGCGCCGTATTCATCGGCGCGGCCGTGCTGGCCGCGGTCTGGCTGGTCGTGAGTTGGGCGCTCAAGCCATTGGCGTGATACGCCCCGTCGGCGAAAGTCGCGGATCGCGCCGCCAACGGTGCCCAACAGCGGTGAAATCGTTTCCTGTGGTGGATGGCTTTGTCACCAATCGGGTTTGGCGTGGCGAGCGCTTTTCGTCGATAATAGAAGGCAAATTAGGGCTTCACCGGCGTCGCCGGTCATCGTTGCGGTGACCGGCGAGTTTCATGAAGCCGGTCTTCAACATCGCTTTTATGTTGTTGCCGGCGCGATCGCGGCAACGCGTGGCACAGGTCAACAACAGAGGGACAACGGCATGGCATCGGTTAACAAAGTCATTCTCGTGGGCAACCTGGGTCGCGACCCGGAAGTCCGCTACAGCCCCGACGGGGCCGCAATCTGCAACATGTCCATCGCCACTACCTCCACCTGGAAGGACAAGGCATCGGGCGAACGCCGTGAAGAAACCGAATGGCATCGCGTGGTCATGTACAACCGCCTGGCCGAGATCGCTGGCGAATATCTGAAGAAGGGCCGCTCGGTCTACATCGAGGGCCGCCTGAAGACTCGCAAGTGGCAGGACAAGGACACTGGCGCTGACCGCTACAGCACCGAAATCGTGGCCGACCAGATGCAGATGCTGGGCGGCCGCGAAGACGGCGGCGGCGGTGGCGGCAGCTACGGCGGTGGCGGCGGCTACGACGACGCGCCCGCGCGCCAGCCGCAGCAGCGCGCCCCGGCCCAGCGGCCCGCGCCCCAGCAGCGCCCGGCACCTCAGGCGGCGCCCGCCGGCGGTGGCGCCAACCTGGCCGACATGGACGACGATATCCCGTTCTGATATTGCCCGCGGTGGTACCGATCAACGCCCGGCCAGCCTTGCGCTTGCCGGGCGTTGTGACTTTTGGCGGGGATGCCTTGCATCGCAGCCCGGCATCGCACCCCCTCCCTGGGGTACTGCTGTCCACAGCCTGTGCACAGCATTTCAACAGCTTGCCCACTGGTTTTTGCATCTTTTCCACAGCTTGTGCACAAGGCCTGCGCCGACATGGATTCAGCCATCCCCAGGCCTGCCAGCCGCATTTCATCGCCCAGTCTCATTCCGCCCGATCCGCACCGGCGGCAAACCCGCATGCAGACTCGCTCCACGCCCGGGCCGCGGGTTATCCATCCACAGGCTGTACACAGCATCTACACAGCTTGTTCACCGTTATCCGGGGGCTTTTCCACAGCTTTTCAACAAGGGGGCGGGGCTGGGGCCGCTTCGCGCTAGGATGAGCCCATGTTCATGCCGTGACCGTCCCAGGAGCAACCATGACCCAGAACATCTACGACACGCCCGATTTTTTCGAGGGCTACAGCCGTCTGGCCCGTTCGGTACATGGCCTGGAGGGTGCACCAGAATGGCCCGCGCTACGGACCCTGGTGGCGGATGTGAAGGGGTGTGACGTGGTGGATCTGGGCTGCGGTTTCGGCTGGTTCTGCCGCTGGGCCGCCGAGCAGGGTGCGGCCAGCGTCCTGGGACTGGATGTGTCCGAAAACATGCTGGCGCGGGCACACGCCACGACCGTCAATGCCGCCATTCGGTATGAACGCGCGGACCTGGAACGCTTGCAGTTGCCGCCGCAAAGCGCCGATCTGGCCTACAGTTCGCTGACGCTGCATTATCTTGAGCGCTTGCCCGCGGTGTTCGCCACCGTGCATCAGGCGCTCAGACCCGGTGGCCGTTTCGTGTTTTCGTGTGAGCATCCCATCTACACAGCACCGGCGCGGCCGGGATTCATGTCGGACGGCGATGGGCGGCGGATCTGGCCTCTGAATCACTACGCCTTGCGTGGCGAGCGCCGTACCGATTGGCTGGCCAACGGAGTGATCAAGCAGCATCGCACGGTGGCGGACTACGTGAATCTGCTAATCGGCGCCGGCTTTGTCCTGGCGCACATGGACGAATGGTCGCCCGGCCCCGCCCAGCTGGCGGCACAACCGGCGCTGGAGGAGGAACTGGACCGGCCCATGATGTTGCTGTTGGCGGCGAGACGCTGAAAAAATCGCCCGGCGGGGGCAACGAGTGTGGTTGAAACACTTGGTTTCACAATAACCACTTGCTCTATCTATCTAGTAGTAGGTAAGATTCATCCATCGACGCAGCACTCAGGCAATATCGCAGCGTCGCCCCAGACCAGAAATACAGTAGTTCCCGTTTTTATTTATCTCGGTGTCTATCTATAAGTAGATAGTTTAATCGAAACCTTCCAAGTCATTGTTATCTGGAGATCAACCATGAAGACCCTCGTATCCGCCCTGATCCTGTCTGCTTCCGTCATCGGCGTCGCCCAAGCCGGCGAGCTGGACTACCCGCCCGCGCTCGATACCCATAGCACGGTGACCCGCGCCCAAGTGCAGCAAGAGCTGGCCGCAGCCCGCGCCAATGGCGAATTGGTGAGTACCGAAGAAGGCTATGCCGCAGCCTCCTTCGTCAGCGCTGGCGACAAGAGCCGCGCGCAAGTCAAGCAGGAGCTGGCCGCCGCCCGGGCCTTGGGCCTGACCGATAGCGGCGAACTGGACTACCCGCCTGCCCAGGGTTGAATGTTTCCTCTTTAATCTATCTATAAGTAGATAGCTCAATTTCACCTTACGTACCAATCCTTACTGGAGAAGCCTCATGAAGACCCTCGTATCCGCCCTGATCCTCACCGCCTCGTTCCTCGGCGCCGCGCATGCCGGCGAGCTGGACTACCCGCCCGCGCTCGATACCCACAGCACGGTGACCCGCGCCCAGGTGCAACAAGAGCTGGCCGCCGCCCGCGCCAACGGTGAGCTGGTCAGCGATGAAGAAGGTTATGCCGCGACAACCTTTGCCAGCGTTGGCGACAAGAGCCGCGCGCAAGTGAAGCAGGAACTGGCCGCCGCTCGCGCCCAGGGCCTAACCGACAGTGGCGAACTGGACTACCCGCCCGTGCAAGGCTGAGTCCGATGTCGGCCACGGCGAACCCCGGGGGGCGGGAACTTTCCCGGCCGGGGTTCGCGGTTGTACCGGCACGTCGCGAAGGGCCCTAGGGATTACCGCCGATGACGTACCGACCTATTAGTAGGTAATATTCAGCCATGGACACTCCGACCCCCAACACCACCCGCGACCAGTTGCTGACTCATGCCGAGAAGCTGATCCGCACGCGCGGCTGCAACGGCTTCAGCTATCGGGATCTGGCTGAGCACGTGGGCGTGAAGACGTCCAGCATCCACTATTATTTTCCCTGCAAAGACGACCTGCTCTACGAAGCCGTCGAAGCCTACAGCGCCCGTGCCTTGGCATCCGTGCGTGGCATCGACACGGCCCAGCCGGCCCGTGCCCAGCTCGAAGCCTATCTTTCGATGATGGAGTCGAAAGCCTGTGGTGACGGCGAGCTGTGCCTGGGTGGCATGCTGGCCGCCGAAATGATGAGCCTGCCGGACCGTGTCCGCGGCGCGCTGCAGGGATTCTTTCGGGCGCACGAAGCCTGGCTGGCGCGCGTCCTGGCGCAAGGCGTCCAGGAGGGCACCTTGAAATTCTCGGGCAGCGCCGAGGCGGCGGGGCGAGCGGTCTTCGCCACGGTGCAAGGGTGCCTGCTGGTATCGCGGCTGTTCCAGGCGCCGCCCGCCCTGTGCGAAGCGATCAGCGCCCTGTATGTCGAGTGCCGGGACCAGCCCGCCGCCTGACATCGCTTTTGCCTCTTGTCGCCACGGCCGCAACGCGCGACCTTGCGGCCCGTTGTGTTGGCGGCGCCGCTCATCGCGGGCATTAAGGAACCACCTCGATCATGCCGCCAGCGCGCGCGCCATGTCGGCGCTGCCGCGCGCCTGCACGCCCAGATCGCGCATGCGTTGCAGAAAGGCGGCCTGCGCATCCGCGAATCCCGTGACCGGACTGATGCAATCGTTCAATAGCACGACGCGCGACAGATTGCCGCTGGGCAGGTATTCGGCGATGTGCTCGACCGTGGCCTTGACGCAATGACTGCCGGCTTCGCCAGCCACGATGATGAGATCGGCGCGGTCCAGCGATTCGAGCAATCTGCGATTGAGCTGGCTGCGCGGATCATCGGCGTCTGGCACTTCGGCCATGAGTGCGCTGTAGTGTTCTGTCCAGGGGTTGGCGCCTTTGGGCACCTTGCGCACGATGAATTGGCGTTCGTCTTCCCAACGGGCATAAGCCGCGCGCACGTCGGCGTGGATGTTGTGACCCCAGGTACCGATCTCGCAATGCACCGGCCAAACCATCAGCGTGTAGCGGCCGCGGGCTTCCAGTTCATCCAGGTAGGCCAGTGTGCGCGGCAGGTCGTCGACATGGCGTGGCTGGAAGGCGCCTGAACGCACCTGGCTGGCGGTAATGGGCGTGAAGGGAGCTACCGGCCGACCGTCGCCGGTGCGCCAGAAGGTTGGGTGCGCGATGTCCAGCCGGTGATGCGAATCCAGCGTGACCGTGATGGCTGACAGCGCGGGCGCAGTGGCGTCGATGAAGCGTGCCAGCCGCTGCATGTCCGCATGCGCGCCGGGAACCGGCAGCGCGGGCGCGACCGTCTCGCCGGTCAAGGGATCGACTGGCAGGTGGCTGGCGGGAAGGTCGCAGAAATCATTCTGCGGATCGATGATCAGGAGATGGGCGGAACGCGACATGGCGGCACAGGCGGGGAGTGAATACGGAATATAGACCGGGATAGACACCGCGCGCGAGGGTCAGGGCCTGATCCGTCGGTGGCCGCGATCAGGTTGGCGGCATGGCTCAGAACAGCACCAGATGCCGCGACAGGCTGGGCAATTGGCGCAGCAGGGCGCGCCACAGGAACCACATGCGGGCCAACCCCGCCACGATGACTGCTGCGCCGACATAGTAGAAAGCCATGATCCGCTCCGGATTCAAAATAGCACGATCGTGCGAAATTGATTTGCAACAATGCCAGCTCGCGCCGGCAAAATGACTACTCGATGTATTTGAAACTGCGATACGTGGAAATCAAACGCTCATAGGCGGCGCGCACCCGTTCCCGGGCCTTGGGATCGCGCAGGAAGCGGGCATCGTGCATCAGCCCGATCATGAGGCTGTACACCTCGAATACCAGTTGCTCCGGATCGGTGTCCGAACGCAGGTGGCCCTCTTCCAGCGCTTGCCGCACGGTCCGCACCATCACGCCGCGCCAGCGGCGCAGGTTGTTCTCCAGGATTTCGCGCAAAGGGGATTCGACATCGTCGAATTCAAAGGCGCCCGCGATGTAGATGCAGCCGGTCAGCAGCTCGACGTTGCAGGCACGCTCGATCCAGAGGTTTACCAGGGCATTCAATCGCGGCAGGCCGCGCGGCTGTGCCATGGCAGGCGTGAAGACGGCGGCGGTGAAGCGGCGTTCGTACTCGTCCAGCACGGCCTGCTGCAAGGCTTCGCGCGACCCGACCCGCGAGAATACCCCGCTTTTGCTGATGTCCAGGCGTTTGGCCACCTGGCCGAGCGACAGGCTCTCGAGCCCCTGGGCGGCGGCCATGTCCAGGGCCGCGTCGACAATGGCCGCGAAAGTCAGTTCGCTTTTTTCGGTCTTGGCAGTCATACCGAAAATTTAGCACGACCGTGCGAAAATAGCATTGAATCTCAGGGAATGAGCGTGTTCCGGCGGCGCCGCCGCCAAAAGAAAACCGGGCAGCCCCTGGGGCTGCCCGGTCCAAGGTGCGCCGCGCCCTGGTGGCCGCCGTGCAATCAGGCGCGTGCGGCCTTGAATTCCAGGCGGAACTTGTGCAGCAGGGGTTCGGTGTAGCCGTTCGGCTGGGTCAGTCCTTCGAACACCAGCGCGCAGGCGGCCTTGAACGCCAGCGAGCGGTCGAAGTTGCCGGCCATCGGCAGGTAATGGGGATCGCCGGCATTCTGGCCATCGACCACCTTGGCCATGCGCTGGAACGTTTCCATGACCTGTTCGCGGTTGGTGACGCCGTGCCGCAGCCAGTTGGCGATGTGCTGGCTGGAGATCCGCAGCGTGGCGCGGTCTTCCATGAGGCCGACGTTGTGGATGTCAGGCACCTTGGAGCAGCCCACGCCCTGGTCGATCCAGCGCACCACGTAGCCCAGGATACCCTGCACATTGTTGTCCAGTTCCTGTTGGATGTCGGCGGCGGACCACTTCGAGCGATCACCCACCGGCACCGTCAGCAGGCCGGCCAGCAGTTCATCGCGCACGCTGTCGAGCTTGGTGCGTTCGAGTTCCTGCTGGACCGCCTGCACATCCACTTGATGGTAGTGCAGCGCATGCAGGGTGGCAGCGGTGGGCGAGGGCACCCAGGCGGTATTGGCGCCGGCCTTGGGGTGCGCGATTTTTTGCTCCAGCATGGCAGCCATCAGGTCGGGCATGGCCCACATGCCCTTGCCGATCTGGGCGCGGCCGCGCAGCCCGGCATCCAGGCCGACCAGCACGTTGTTGCGCTCGTAGGCGGTGATCCAGGCAGTGGACTTCATATCGCCCTTGCGCAGCATGGGGCCGGCTTCCATGCTGGAATGCATTTCGTCGCCGGTGCGGTCGAGAAAGCCCGTGTTGATGAATGCCACCCGCGCCGCCGCGGCCTGGATGCAGGCCTTGAGGTTGATGCTGGTACGGCGCTCTTCGTCCATGATGCCCATTTTCAGGGTATTGCGCGGCAGGCCCAGCAGATCTTCGACGCGATCGAACAGCTCGCTGGCGAACGCGGCCTCCGCCGGGCCGTGCATCTTGGGTTTGACGATGTAGACCGACCCGGTGCGCGAGTTGAGCTTGCGTTCGCGGTCCTGCAGCGCGGCCAGGCTCGTGACGACGGCATCGAGAATGCCCTCGGGGATCTCCTGGCCGTCGCGATCGAGCACGGCCGGATTGGTCATCAGGTGGCCGACGTTGCGCACGAACATCAGCGAACGCCCGTGCAGCGTCAGGGCCGTGCCGTCAGGACGGGTGTACTGGCGGTCGGGATTGAGCTTGCGGGTGAAGGTCTTGCCGCCCTTGGTGACCGCTTCGGTGAGATCGCCCTTCATGAGGCCGAGCCAGTTACGGTAGATATGGACTTTGTCCTCGGCATCGACGGCGGCGACGGAGTCCTCGCAATCCATGATGGTGGTCAGCGCGGCTTCGACCAGTACATCCTTGACGCCGGCGGCGTCGGTCGCGCCGATGGCGTGGGCGCGGTCAATCTGGATCTCGAAATGCAGGCCGTTGTTCTTGAGCAGGATGGCGCTGGGCGCCGCGGCATCGCCTTGGTAGCCCTCGAACCGGGCCGGCGCCTTGAGCGTGGTCGCTCCGTTGGCCAGGGCCACCTTGAGCTGGCCGTTCTCGACCGAGTAAGCGCGCGCGTCGGTGTGCGAGCCCTGGGCCAGTGGCGCGGCGCTGTCCAGGAAGGCACGGGCGCGGGCGATGACCGCGCGGCCGCGCTCGGGGTTGTAGCCGCTGCCACTGTCGCCTGGCGTGGCGGGAATCGCGTCGGTGCCGTAGAGCGCGTCGTACAGGCTGCCCCAGCGTGCGTTGGCGGCGTTCAGGGCGTAGCGGGAATTCGAAACCGGCACCACCAACTGCGGGCCGGCCTGTTGCGAGATCTCGGTGTCGACGTTGTCGGTGGTGGCGCGCACGCTGGCCGGCTGCGGCAGCAGGTAGCCAATGCCTTCCAGGAACTGGCGGTAGGCGGCGGGATCGGCAATGGGGCCGGGATGGGCGCGGTGCCAGGCATCGAGTTCGGCCTGCAGTCGATCACGCTCGGCCAGCAGCGCTCGGTTCTTGGGCGCCAGGTCGTGCACCAGGGCCGCGAACCCCTTCCAGAACGCGTCGGCGTCCAGGCCGCAGCCGGGCAGCGCCTCTTGTTCGATGAACTGGCTGAGATTGGCCGCCACTTGCAGGCCGTGGTGCTGAATGCGTTGAGTCATGCGGGTCTCTGACGATTGGAGGTCTGGGCGGCGCGCGCGCCGGGCGAATCTGTCCATACATCATCGTTCGCGTGCGCCGCAAAGTCCATATCAAAACCCGCTGGTCATACCAGTTTGTTCGCAGCTTGCTGGGCAAACATCGTTTTTTTATGTTTTTATATCAGCAACTTACGAGAGTGGTTGGCGGCGGTCGGTATGTGGCGCGCGCTTGGTCATACCACTGTTCCGGAGAATGCATGCACGCGGAAACTGAAGCGAAACCCCGCCAGGTGGCGGACGAGGTGGCAGAGCGCATCGAGCGTCTGATCCTGGACGGCGTCCTGAAGGCCGGCCAGGCGCTGCCGTCCGAACGGCGCTTGACCGAGAAGCTGGGCGTGTCGCGTACCGCGCTGCGCGAGGGCCTGAAACTGTTGCGCGCGCGCGCAATCATTCATACCGCGCAGGGCAAGGGTTCGTTCGTGGCGCGCATCTCGCAGGTGGACGCGGGACCGTTGATGCACCTGTTCAATTCGCAGCCTCGCACGCTGTACGACCTGTTGGAAGTGCGCTCGTTGCTGGAAGCGGATTCGGCGCGGCTGGCGGCCCTGCGCGGCACCGAGGCCGATTTCATCATGATCCGCCGCCGCTACGACGACATGGTAAATGCGCAGGCCGCCGACACCGCCACCCACGCGCACCTGGATCATGCCTTTCACCTTGCCATCTGCGAGGCCTCGCACAACCCGGTGCTGGTGCACACGCTGCAATCGCTCAACGATCTGATGCTCGGTTCGGTGTTCGCCTGTGTCAATAATCTGTACCACCGCGAACCCGAGAAGCGGCAGATCGACAAGCAGCATGCGCGGCTGTTCAATGCCGTGATCGGCCGCCAGCCTGAGCAGGCCCGCCGCGCCGCGGCCGACCACGTCGACAGCGTGCGGCAGAACCTGGCCGAGATCGAGCAGGAAGAGCAGCGCCTGGTGAGGGCGACGCTGCGCCTGGAGGGCTGGACCTAGCGTGCTGCCCCGTTTTAGCGGTCTTCGCTCATGGCGTTGGCCAGCGCGAGCGGCTTGCCGGCGTAGACGCGGCCGAAGCGGTTGCCCAGCAGGGCTTCCAGGGCGATTTGTTCCTGACCGAGGAAGCCGCGTTGCGGCAGTATTCCCTGCGCGACCAGATCCAGCGCTGCGCAGATGCCGGCAGCGGTGGACAACTGGATGGCGCTGAGCCGGTGGCCATCCACCTCGGCGCCGAATACGCGGATGGGATACGACTCTTCTTCCAGGCGGCCGTGGCGGTGGCCTGAGGCCTGGGCCTGGATGACGATCACGTCCTGCTCGGTAGTGGGAATGGCGGTCTCGAAAATGTCCTTGAGCAGGTCGCGGCGATCGCGCAGCCGCAGATCGTTGAGCAGCAGCTTCATCAGGTTGCAGTGGCCTGGATAGCGCACCGACTTGTAGTCGACATTGCGCGCGCGGCCCAGCAGGGTGGCGGGCAGCGTGCCCAGGCCGCCCGATGTGTTGAAGGCTTCGTATTCGACGCCATCCAGTGCGAAGGTTTCGTAGCCCTCGAGCGCCGGCACGCTGGTCAACTGGCCATCGACGATGGCTTCGCACGGATTGCAGTATTCGTTGATCAGCCCTTCCGTGCTCCAGGTCAGGTTGTAGCGCAGGCTGTTGGATGGGTAGCGCGGCAGCGCGCCCACCCGCATGCGCAGGTCCAGCAGCGTATCGAAGCGCCGCGCCAGCGCATTGCCGACGATGCCGATAAAGCCTGGGGCCAGGCCGCATTGCGGCATCAGCACGGCACCTGCATCGTCGGCCAGCGCCTGGATCGCGTGGGTGCTGGCGACGTCTTCGGTCAGATCAAAATAGTGCACGCCAGCGCGGGCGCACAACTGCGCGACCGCGATGGCGCGATGGAACGGCAGGGCATTGACGACCGCGTAGCGGCCCTCGATGCAGCGGGCCAATGCCGCATCGTCTGAAATCTGGCGGGTATCGCAACCCAATTCGGCGACTGCGCGCAACCGTTCGGCATCCTGATCGGCAACCAGAACCGAATAGTCGCCGCTGCGTTCGAGCATCAGGGCGATGGCGAAACCGATTTTTCCGGCGCCCAGGAGAAGGACGGGCTTGGTTGAGGTGGACATGTTGCGGCTCCTGCATAGAGGGGGATGGGTTGGCCTCATCCTATGCGTGGGCGCTGTCGATTTGTAGATACCAAATAGTCGTAACGGCTATATCTATCGTTGATATGACTTAATTGATTGTCGAAACGTCAAAAAGAAAACCCTCCGGACGGGCCGGAGGGCTTTGCGGGCGATTGTCCGGCCTGTCGCCAGGCCACGCAATCAGCTACCCATGGGGGGGTAGTCCATGTTGCCGAAGGTGACCAGGCCTTCCGCCTTGGCCTGGGCCAGTTCGGCCTTGACCTGATTGCGGCTCAGCGACGTGGTCTCGGCGGCGCGGGCAACGGGCGGGTAATCCAGGTTGCCGAAGGTGACTTCACCGGCGTTCTTGGCTTGAGCCAGTTGTTCCTGCACTTGCTGCGAAGTCAGGCTCGACTTCGAGGCGATGGCCGCGGGGTAGCCTTCTTCGCCGAAGGTGTATTGGCCGGAAATCTTGGCCTGTTGCAGTTCGGCCTGGACCTGGGCGCGCGTCGGGCCTTGGTTGGCTTCAGCGGCCTGGGCGCCAGCGGCGGCGAAAACGGACATGGACAGCATCAAAGCGGTAGCAAGGGTTTTCATAGCAGACCTCCATATGTCTTGAGCTTGGGATCCGAACCTCTGGCCTGATTGCCGGGGGATCGCTTGCTGTGTCCCGATGAGATGCATTCTGGGCTCAAATGACCCTGGGATAAACCCTTATTTTCTGAAAACATCTTTCCAAAATCGCCACTAATAGGTTCGATCTTTACCAAATGGCACCATAGGTGGCGATATTTCCATTTGATGACGCAATAGGTAGTGGTTGGCGCGCATCGCGCGGCTCAGTCGATGATCCGGGGGCTCGGAGGAGGGGGGAGGGACTGGCGGGACGCGCCGCCCACGGGGCTGGGCCCCGGGGGGCGCGAATGGCGGTAGGGGGTCAGCGATTCAGATCGGCCAGCGCGGCGTTATATTCGGCGCGGGCTTCGTCCAGCTTGCGCTGGGCCTTGTCGATCTTTTCTTGCTTGCCCTTGGCTCGGGCTGCTTTGAGTTCGTCTTCGCGTTTGAACACCTTGTTCTGCTTGTCGCGCACATGGGCTTCGCGCTCGGCCTCCAGGCGACTATCGGTGCAATGCGCCCTGGTCTCGGCCAGCGCTCTTTGCAAGCCCGCCACGCGATGCGAGTTGTTGTGAGCGCGCGCGTAGATGAGCTCACGTTCGAGGTGGCAGATCTTGGCGGCGCAACCGCGTTGCACCGAGCATTCGGCGTGGTCGTTGGCGTATGCCGGCAGCAGGCCGGACAACGCGCTGGCCACGGTGGCGGCCAGCAGGGTTTTGGTCAAAGCGGACATGCGGGTCTCCGTAAAACACGTCTCGGAGCGGGCATCATCCCTCAAGCATGGCGCGTCCGCAATGCGCCGGATCAGCCGATCAGGGTGCCGGCAAGCGCCGCCGCGACCAGGATCGCACCCAGCCAAAGGTTGGCTCGGAACAGCATGAAATTGCGATCCGGACGCTGGATGTCGAACACTTTCAACTGCCACGCCAGGTGCACGGCGATCGCCGCCATGCCGACGTAATAAGCCCATGACATACCGATGGCAAAGCCGCCCCAGGCCCACAAAATCACGGTGCCGAGATAGAAGCCGCCGATCCATAATTTGCCCTGGTCGCCGAAGCGCATGGCCGTGGAATGCAGGCCCAGGCTGCGGTCATCGCGCACATCGACGTAGGCATAGATGCTGTCGTAACCCACCTGCCACAGCACCGCGCCGAACCACATCGCGATGGCCGCCAGGGGCACATGGTTCTGCGTATCCGACCAGGCCATCAGCATGCCCCAATTGAAGCAGATGCCCAGCACCACCTGCGGCCAGTAGGTGACGCGCTTGCACAGCGGATAGATGAAAACGAACGGCAGGACGGCCACGGCGAGCCAGCGACTCATGCCATTCAGGAAGAACAAAAGGGACCCGCAAACCACTAATTGGCCGATCAAAAACCAGACCGCATTACGCATGCTGAGCTGCCCGCTGGTCAGCGGACGGAAGCGGGTGCGTTCGACGTGTTTGTCGAAGTTGCGATCGCACATGTCGTTGACGGTGCAGCCGATGCCGCGCATCAGCAGCGCGCCCAGCGAGAACACCACCAGGCGTTGCAGGTCGGGCAGGCCGCCGGCAGCCTGGACCAGCGCGGCGATACAGGGCAGCAGTGTCAGCCAGGTGCCGATGGGGCGGTCGAGCCGGCACAGCCGGGCGTAGGGCCGCCAGGATTTGGGCAGCCAACGTTCGACCCAGTCGGTGAAAACAATGTCGCTGAGGTCGACGGGAGAGGATTGCGGAGCGCTCACTGTCACGGCGAAAGAAAAGGGAGGAAAGCCGACAGCATAAAACAACGGCCGGGCATCGCGCCCGGCCGTGGGACCGTCAAGCGTGGTCAGGACCCGGTTTTCAGGCCGTGTATTCCTTGAGCAGCTTGCCCAGGATGGCGATGCCGGTGCGGATCTTGTCTTCCGGCACGGTGGCGAAGCTCAGGCGCAGCGTGTTGGCGCGACCGGCGCCGCAGTAGAACGGCGCGCCCGGCACGAACGCGACGTTCTGGGCGATGGCCTTTTCCAGCAGCTTGGTGCTGTCGATGTGCTCGGGCAGCGTGAGCCAGATGAACATGCCGCCTTCGGGCTTGGTCCAGCTGACGGTGGACGGGAATTCGCGGGTGATGGCTTCCAGCATGCAGCTGCCCTGGGCGCGATAGATTTCGCGCACTTTGGGCAGATGCTCTTCGAGGAAGCCGTCCTTGACGATCTCGTACACGGCCATCTGCGTCAGCGTGGGCGTGTGCAGGTCGGTGGCCTGCTTGGCCTGCACCAGCTTGTTGATCAGCGGGCGGGCGGCGGCGATGTATCCCAGGCGCAGGCCGGGGGCCAGCACCTTGGAGAACGTGCCCAGGCGCACGACGTTGGCGCCGTATTCGGCGGCCAGCGCGATCAGGCCCGGTTGTGGTTCGCCGGCGTAGCGCAGCTCACCGTAGGGATCGTCCTCGATGATGGTCAGGCCCAGCTCGGCGGCGCGCTTGACCAGCGCGATGCGGCGTTCCAGGCTGAGGGTGCGGCCGGTGGGATTCTGGAAATTGGGCAGCGCGTACAGGAAGCGGGCGCCGGCGGCCAGTTCGGGGGTGATGGACTCGGGGATCAGGCCGCCGTCGTCGGTGGGCACCGGCACGAACTTGGGCTGGTACAGGCTGAACGATTGCAGCGCGCCGAGGTAGCTGGGGTCTTCGACCAGCACCTTGCTGTCCTTGTCGATCAGCACCTTGCCCAGCAGGTCCAGCGCCTGCTGCGAGCCGGACACGATCAGGACCTGGTCGGCGGCGATGTTGGCGCCAGCGCGGTTCAGGTCGTCGGCGACCCATTGGCGCAGCGGCGCGTAGCCTTCGGTAGGGCCATATTGCAGGGCCGCGCGGCCGTTGGTGGACAGTACCTTGTCGAATGCCGCACGCACTACTTCCACCGGGAAGCCGCCGGGCGCCGGCAGGCCGCCTGCGAACGAAATGACTTCGGGGCGCTCGGTGACCTTGAGGATCTCGCGGATGGCGGAGCTGGTGAGTTGCTGGGCGCGTTCGGAAAAGGCGAACGTCGGTTCGAGAGGCTTGTCCATGGCTTGCTTCTTAATCAAGAAGGGGGGTGACGGGGGGATGCAACGGGGGCGGTAAAGACGTTACTGCGTAAACTATTGTCCCACAGCGTAGCAAGGCGGCCCCTTTATCGTGGCCCGCCCCTAAAATCACTTGCATCGATAATCGCCTGTACAGTTACATTTAGATATATGTTTGAAGCCGCCCCGATCACCGCCGACTCCAAGGCCGCGCTGTACGCCGAACTGGCCAAGCAGGCCCGCGCCCTGTTGGATGGCGAGCACGACCGCATCGCCAATGCCGCCAACCTGAGCGCGCTGGCCTATCAGGCGCTGCCCGACCTCAATTGGGCCGGGTTTTATTTCTTCGACGGCACGGAACTGGTACTGGGACCGTTCCAGGGCAAGCCGGCCTGCGTGCGCATTCCGCTCAATCGCGGCGTGTGCGGCGCGGCCGCCAGCCAGCGCCAGACGCAGTTGGTGCCGGACGTGCATGCGTTCCCGGGCCACATCGCCTGCGACGCGGCTTCGCGTTCCGAGATCGTGGTGCCGCTGGTGCACCAGGGCGAGTTGATCGGCGTGTGGGACGTGGACAGCCCGGTGCCGGACCGTTTCGACGAAGACGATCGCCAGGGCATGGAAGCGCTGTGCGCGGTCTTCCTGGCCAGCCTGCGTTGACAGGGCGGCGGCGGCCCGGTAGATTTGCGCGTCGGTCGTTTGCGGCCGGTTTCAACCCTTTATTCCATTCATGATTGCTCAGGCCATCTCGTCCGCTTTCCTGTTCCGCGCCCTTGGCGTGGCGACGGTTCGCGCCGGCCTGAAATCCAAAAAACAGCCGCTCATCTGACCGGAGCATGCTGTTCCGTCAGATGGGCGACGGAACAGCGGCCTCACGGCGGCGCCATGGCGCCTTCGCGCGCACCCCCAGTATCCCGAGCACTTCTGTACGGTCCAACCGCGGTCCGCTTACACCGAAGGAGTGTTCATGCAAACTCATCAATCCCCGTTCCAAGGCGTCTGGATCCCCCTGGTGACGCCGTTTTCCGGCGGCGCCGTCGATGGCGGGGCCTTGCGCCGCCTCGTGCGCCATTTCGCGGCGGCGGGTGTCGACGGGCTGGTCGTGTGCGGCAGCACCGGCGAAGCCGCGGCGCTCGATGACGCCGAGCAACTGGCGGTGCTGGACGCCGTGCTGAATGAGGCGGGCGCCCTGCCGGTGGTGATGGGCCTGGCGGGCAACCACCAAGGTCACGTGCTGCAGCGCCTTGCCGCGTTCGGCACCCGTCCGTTGGCCGGCATCCTGGCGCCGGCACCCTATTACGTTCGCCCTGGCCAGGACGGCGCCGCCGCTTACTTCCGCAGCCTGGCCGATGCCTCGCGCTTTCCCCTGGTGCTGTACGACATTCCGTACCGTACAGGGACGACGCTGGAAACCTCGACCCTCTTATCGCTGGCCGCGCATCCGAACATCGCCGCGATCAAGGACTGCGGCGGTTCGCTCGACAAGACCCTGGCGCTGATCGCCGACGGCAACATGAACGTGCTGGCGGGCGAAGACCTGCAATCGCTGTCGCTGCTGTGCCTGGGGGGCAGCGGCCTGATCGCGGCGGCCGCGCACATTCGCCCCGATCTGTTCGTGGCCATGTACCAGGCGGTGCGGGCGCAGCAGCTCGACCTGGCGCGCAAGCTGTTCCAGGCGCTGGCACCGGTGATCCAACTGGCATTCGCCGAACCCAACCCGGGGCCGGTGAAGGCGCAACTGGGACGCCAGGGGCTGCTGAGCGACGAGCTGCGCGAGCCCATGCCGGCGGCCAGCGCGGCCCTGGCGCAGCGCATGGACGCGGCGGTAGCGGGTCTGAACCGGCAGTTTCCCTGCCAATAGCGGGAAATTGCCCGCGTGGTCCGCAGCTTTGTGGCGCCCGGATTCATTTGGTAATAAATGTCTCCCCGCGCGGCTGACGGATTGCTTATGATGCGGCCATTCTCCGGGGTGAAACAAAACGTTCATGGCCCAAGCTTTTGTCGCGTTGTCCGCCTGGCAGGTCATGCTGGCGGGCCTGCTGTTCTTCGGTGGCATCTACCTGCTCTTCGGCGTGGTCACCTGGCTGCTGACCCACCACATCCTGCCGGCGCTGGGCATCGGCCGGCCGCTCGATCCACGGCCGCTGGCGCCGGGCCAGTTGCGCCGTGAATTCACCCAGTCGGGCGTGTCGATCCTGCTGTTCGGCACCGGCATGATCTTTCCCTGGGGCCTGCTGCAATTGGGCTGGGCCCACCTGGATCCGGATGCTGGCTGGCAACAGATCACGCTGGAGATCCTGGCGCTGGTGGCCTGGAACGACGTGCATTTCTGGATCAACCACCGGCTGCTGCACACCAAGCTGCTGCGCCGCTTCCACTTGCCGCACCACCGCTCGGTGGTGACCACGCCGTTCTCGACCTACAGCTTCCATCCGATCGAGGCGCTGATGCTGGGCAACGTAATCATGCTGCCGATGGTGCTGCATGATTTCAGCTTCTGGTCGCTGGCGTCGGTGCCGCTGTTCAGCCTGTTCTTCAACTGCATCGGCCACGCCAACTACGACTTCTTTCCCAACGTGTCGTATGCGCACTGGTTCGCCGCCAGCCGCCGGCATCACCTGCACCACGCCTGCTACAACGGCAATTTTGGTTTCCAGTTCACGTTCATGGACCGCCTGTTCCGCACCCGGCTGAAGGCCGAGGCGGCCGCGCCCCAGCTGGAAGCTTTCCGGCAGCGAGAATCGCTTGGCGGACGGGCTTAGCAAGACGCGCCGGCTGCCCGCGCTGCGCAACCGGCGCGATTGGCAGAGCCTGGCCTACCTGGCCGCGTTGCCTGTCCTGGCGGCGTGGCAGTGGCTGCACGGCTTCTGGTGGCCGCTGTACGCGCTGATGCTGTTCCTGACGCTGGGCATCGGCGTGATCCACCACAACCACACGCACATCCGCATGTGGCATGGCCGCTGGGCCAATCGCGCCACCGATTTCTGGGTCACGCTGCTGCAGGGGCATCCGACCTTCGTGTTCTACCCGGCGCACGTGGCCAACCATCATCGCTACAGGCATGGCGTGCGCGATGCGGCGCGCACCTATCGCTTCGGCGGCGACACCAATCATCTTTGGGGCTACCTGATCCATCCGCTGCAGGCCGTGTGGGTGCTGTATCCGCTGTTTTTCGCCTGGCTGGGACGGCTGCGCCGGCACTGGCCGGGCGCGTGGCGCTACTGCATGTGCCAGTACGGCGCCTGGCTGGGGCTGTGGGGCGGTCTGCTGGCCATCAATCCGGTCAAGGCGCTGGTGTTCGTCATCATTCCGCAACTGCACGGCCTGCACTGGCTGCTGGCCACCAACTACCTGCAGCACGCGCACGCCGACGGCGGACCGCGCGCCGTCGCCGGCCTGAACTACGCCCGCAACTTCGAAGGACTGGTCAATCCGCTGCTGTTCAACATCGGCCTGCACACCGCGCACCACGAGAATCCGCGCGCGCACTGGGCCGAGTTGACCCGCTTGCATCGCGACCATTACCGGGCCCGCGTGACGCCCGCGCTGAACGAGGGCGGCCTGACGCCCTACATGTTCCGCGTGTTCGTGCTGGGCACCTTCCTGCCGCGCTTTCGCAGCCGCTCGTGCATGGCGCCCGAGCACGTGCGCTAGCGCCGCCACCCCATACCTGCCACTGGAGACCCGCCATGCCTATCGCGTTCAATCGTGTCTACCTGGAAAGCGCCGGCTATTTCATGCCGGGCGAACCCGTGTCCAACGAGGCCATGGACAGCTACATCGCCCCGCTGAACCGCATGTCCAGCCGTATCAAGAGCCGCATCCTGGCCGAGAACGGCATCAAGCAGCGCTACTACGCGATCGATGCCGAGGGCGGCACCGTCTTCACCAACGCGCAACTGGCCGCCAACGCCATCCGCGACTGTCTGCGGCGCAACGACGGCGACCTGGCGGATGTGTCGCTGTTGACCAGCGGCTCGTCCGGCGGCGATGCGCTGATGCCGGGCTTTGCCAACATGATCCAGGGCGAGCTGGCCGCGCATCCGATGGAGACGCTGTCGGTGCACGGCATCTGCGCGGCGGGCGTGTCGGCGATCCAGGTGGCGGCGCAGGGCGTCGAGATGGGCGGCCATGCCAGCGCGCTGGCGGTGGCGGCCGAGCTGCCGTCACGCCTGTTCAAGCGTTCGCGCTTTGCCGCGCGCGGCTACGACGCCGACTTCGACGCGCATTTCCTGCGCTGGATGCTGTCCGATGGCGCCGGCGCGCTGCTGCTGGGACGCGGCGGCCGGCCGCTGCCGGGCGCGTCCCAGGGCGTGCGGCTGCGCCTGAAGTGGGTGCACCAGCGCTCGTTCTCGGGCGACTATCCGGTGTGCATGCAACTGGGCCTGTCGGCCGACCGCCAGAAGGGCCACCTGGACTACCCGTCGTGGAACGAGGCCGAGGCCGATGGCGCGCTGTCGCTGCGCCAGGACATCCGCCTGCTGCCGCACCTGTTCGACATCGGTATCCATGAGTACGCCAAGCTGGTGCGCGACGGTTGGCTGGATCCGGACCAGGTCGACCATTTCCTGTGCCATTACTCGTCCGAGAAATTCATTCCGGTGGTCGAGGACCTGATGGAGAAGGCCGGCCTGGTGATCCCGCGAGAGCGCTGGTTCAGCAACCTGGCCTGGCGCGGCAACACCGGCGCGGCGTCGATCCTGATCATGCTGGCCGAGTTCCTGGAAACGCGCGAGATCAAGCCGGGCGAACAGATCTTCTGCTACATCCCCGAGTCGGGCCGCTTCATGGCGGCCTACATGCTGCTGGAGGCCGAGGCCGCGCATGACGCCGCGCCGTCGGTGACCGCGGGCGCCACGCCGGCCGCGGCCGGGCGCGGGGACGCCCATAGCGCCGATGCCGACGCCATCGCGCCGCCGCACGATCCGGACATGGCGCCGCAGGGCCTGGGCCAGTTGCTGACCGAACTGGCGGCGATCTGGCACGACTATCGCTCGCGCGTCTGGCGCACGCCGGTGGTGCGGCGCCTGCGCAACCGCCGCTTCGAGACCGCCGACTACCTGAACTGGATGGAGAACTGGATTCCGCAGGTGCGCGAGGGCAGCAAGTGGATGCGCGAAGGCGCGGCCTCGCTGACCGAGCAGTACCAACCGCTGGCCGCGCTGATCGACATGCATGCCGGCGAAGAGCAGAACGATTTCCAGATCCTGTTCCAGGATTACCGCACGGCCGGCGGCGCTATCGACAACATCGACGCGCTGCGCCGCAACCCCGGCGGCGAAGCGCTCAACGCCTATCTGCACAGCCTGGCCGCCACGCGCGACCCGATCGGCCTCCTGGGCGCCATCTACATTATCGAGGGCACCGGCCAGCGCATCGTGCCGGCCCTGCTGCCGCTGCTCAAGGCCAGCCTGAAGCTGCCGCCGGACGCCTTCCGCTTCCTGGAATACCATGGCCACAACGACGAGAACCACCTGGCGCGCTGGTTGACGGCGGTGGAACTGGCGCTGGACTGCGACGAGGATGGCCGCGCCGAGCAGCGCATCGTCGACACCGCGCGCCGCACGGCCGCGCTGTACCTGATGCAGTTTCATCACGTGATGGAGGACGACGCCGCATGAACAAGGAACCGGAATTCCTTGCCCAGGGGCATGATCCCGCCGACCCCAGCCCCTGGCTGGCGCTGTACCTGGATCGCAGCACGCCGCTGCCGGACAAGGTCAAGAAGGCCTGGCTGACCGATTCGAGCTGCGGCTCGCGCCAGTACCTGCTGCCGTTCCTGCGGCCGTTGGCGCGCGCCTGCATCATCCTGATCCAGGTCATCAAGACCTTCCTGCCGCGCCGCTGGTCGCATTCGCGGCTGCTGCATCGCATCCTGGCGTGGGGCCTGAAGCGCTTCGTCTCGCCAGAGGCCAACTGGCTGATCCTGCGGCATTTCCACCTGGGCGCGCAGATCCTGGCGTTCATCGCGGCCAACTCGCCGGTGCGCATCAGCACCACGCCGCTCGAACCGATGGAGATCGACGATCTCAAGGACGAACTGTTCGTCAAGCACGACCTGAACCTGTTCAACTTCGTGATCCGGCTGAATCAGGCCTTGCGCGACGCCGGCGTGGAGATGCATGCGCCCGAGCGCGTGGACTTTTCGATGATCCGCGACCCGGGTCTCAAGCTCGAGGACATGCCGCATGGCAAGCTGAATTTCCTCGACCTGCAGAGCGCCATCGAGCTGTTCACGCCGCTCTACCAGCTGATGCTGACCGACAACGACTTCTGGCGCGCGGCCAATTCGCTGCAGTTGGACGAAACCATCGGCATCTACGCGGCCAAACTGCTGGGCGCGCCGCAGCATCTTATCCTGGTCAACAACAATCACCCGTTGGTGCCGATGTCGACCCTGCGCGCCGGTTATAGGCTGGTGCTGCATGGCCTGTCGACCGAGATGCTGCACAGCCTGCTGATGGAGATGCGGGCCGCGCAGGAAGGGGCCGAGCCGCCCGCGCCGATCGCCTGAAAAACGGGCGAATCCTGGTGTTGTCCCTGTAGGGAGGCCTGGCCCGCTACGCTATAGTGCGACCCTTGTTCGACGATTCCGGGCCACGCACGGCCCGGGTCCTCATTCCGGAAGCGCTTTCGATGCCCCAGCCCATAGAAGTCATCGCCACCGTCCTGTTCGGTGTGGCGGTGCTGCACACCTTTTCCGTTCCCGCGTTTGCACGCCTGGCCCATCGCGGCGGGCCCCATGCCGGTTTCTGGCACCTGCTCGCCGAAGTCGAGGCCGTGTTCGGTGTGTGGGCGTTCGCCCTGATCGTGGCGATGGCGGCGTTGTCCGGGCCTGCTTCGGCCATTGGCTACATGGACACGCGCAACTTCACCGAGCCGCTGTTCGTGTTCACCATCATGGTGGTGGCGGCCAGCCGGCCGGTCCTGGAACTGGTGGGATTGCTGGTGCGTGCCACGGCGCGCGTGCTGCCCTTGCCGCGCGAACTGGCGACATTCTTCGTGGTGATGTCGCTGGTGCCGCTGGGCGGCTCGTTCATCACCGAACCGGCGGCCATGACGCTGGCGGCGATCCTGCTGCGCGACGCCTACTTCCGCAGCAGTGGGCGCGCCGGCTTCAAGTACCTGACCCTCGGCGTACTGTTCGTCAACGTCTCGATCGGCGGCGTGCTGAGTTCTTACGCCGCGCCGCCGGTATTGATGGTGGCCTCCACTTTCGGCTGGGATTCGGCCTTCATGGTGCAGCATTTCGGTTGGCGCGCCGCGATCGCGGTATGCCTGAACGCGGCCCTGCTGACCTTTGTATGCCGCAAGGCGTTGCTGGAGCGTTCCGTGGGCACTGGCGGCGGCGTGGACGCGCCCGAAGGCAAGGACAAGCGTCCGCCGGTGCCCGCATGGGTCATGCTGGTTCACCTGGTGTTCCTGGTGGCCGTGGTGCTGACGGCGCATCACCCGGCGATCTTCCTGGGCCTGCTGATGATGTTCATTGGCTTCGCCGAGGCCTACAAGCGCCACCAGAACCGCCTGCTGATCAAGGAGGGGCTGATGGTCGGGTTCTTCCTGGCGGGCCTGGTGGTGCTGGGCGGCCTGCAGAAATGGTGGTTGCAGGACCTGCTGGGCGGGCTAGAGCCGTTCGTGCTGTTCTGGGGCGCGACCGCCCTGACGGCGATTACCGACAATGCCGCGTTGACCTACCTGGGTTCGCTGGTGGAAGGGACCAACGAGGCCTGGCGCTACATGCTGGTGGCCGGCGCGGTAACGGGGGGCGGCCTGACGGTGATTGCCAACGCGCCCAACCCGGCGGGCTTCGCCATCCTGAAGAACCACTTTCCGGACGGCAGTATTTCGTCCGGACGGCTGTTTCTGTCCGCTCTGGGGCCGACCCTGGTTGCCGCCCTGATGTTCCTGCTGCCCCTTTGACGGGGTGGGGGGGCAGGCGCCCGGCGGGCCGCTTGGGCTGCCCGCCGCGGGGGTGTCGCCGGCCCTTCACGAAAAACCGCTAAAATTCAAGACTTTCCCGTATTTTTCCGGCCTTGCCCGCCCGTTGTCCGGACCGGAGCCAGTCCCGGCGCCGGGACCTTCCTTTGGAAGGCCCCTCGCGCCCCTGGCCTTGCGCTGCGTCCGGCCGACGGTCATTGATACTCCGGGCCCGCGCCTGGGAGCCCTCGATGCCCATCTACGCATACAAGTGCAGTGCCTGCGGCCACGCCAAAGACGTCCTGCAGAAGATTTCCGACGCGCCGCTTTCGGTTTGTCCCGAATGCGGCCAGAGTACGTTTTCCAAGCAAGTGACCGCGGCTGGCTTCCAGCTCAAGGGCTCTGGCTGGTACGTCACCGATTTCCGTGGCAACGGCGGTGGCGGCCAGCAGGCCACCGGCGCCAGCGCTCCGTCGTCGACGCCCGCTGAAAGCGCCGCGCCGGCGGCCAGTGCGCCGGCAGCGGCCAGCGCGCCCGCGTCCGCCGCGGGATCGCCCGCCGCGGGATCGGCCGCCTCCTGAGCACGCGCCCGATGCGTATGCGCGTCATCAAGAAGTACTTCATCACCGGCCTGCTGATCTGGGTTCCCCTGGTCATCACGGTGTGGGTGCTGGGGCTGCTGGTCGCGACCCTCGAAGGGTTCGTGCCTGGCTTCCTGTCGTCCGAATCGTTATTCGGCGTCGACATTCCCGGCTTCCGCTTCGTCCTGGTCATCGTGGTGGTGCTGTTGACGGGCATATTCGCGGCCAACCTGATCGGCCGTACCATGGTGGACCAGTGGGAAAACCTGCTGGGCCGCATCCCTCTGGTGCGCTCGATCTACAACTCGGTCAAGCAGGTCAGCGATACCGTGCTGGCGCCCAACGGCCAGGCGTTTCGCCGCGCGGTGCTGGTGCAGTATCCGCGCGCGGGCAGTTGGACCATCGCGTTCGTCACCGGTACGCCCAGTGGCGAGGTGGCCGAGCGCCTGCCCGGGGACCACATCAGCGTGTACGTGCCGACCACGCCGAATCCCACGTCCGGCTTCTTCCTGATGGTGCCCCGTGCCGACACGGTGGACCTGCAGATGAGCGTGGACGCGGCCCTGAAGTACATCGTTTCCATGGGCGTCGTCGCCCCGGGTCCGGCCGTGCCGGGCGCCCGGCCGGCGCCGCTCTCTCCGACGCCTGACGCGCAGCGCGCGCCCGGCGTCGACCTGTAACCTTTTACGCTACTACCAAGCACACAACGGAGTTATCCCGATGCGTACCTGCTACACCGGCCAGGTTTGCCGCGACCATCTCGGCCAGACCGTCACCCTGTATGGCTGGGTGAACCGCCGCCGCGACCACGGCGGGGTCATCTTCATCGACTTGCGCGACCGCGCGGGCCTGGCGCAGATCGTGTTCGATCCGGATAACGCCGCCTTCGCCACCGCCGAGCGCCTGCGCAACGAATTCTGCATCCGCGTCACCGGCCTGGTGCGCGAACGTCCGGCGGGCACCGCCAACACCGAGCTGGCCTCGGGCGAAGTCGAAGTGCTGTGCAAGGAAGTCGAGATCCTGAACGCGTCGGTCACCCCGCCGTTCCAGTTGGACGATGACAACCTGTCGGAAACCACCCGACTGACGCATCGTGTGCTGGACCTGCGCCGTCCCCAGATGCAGCGCAACCTGATGCTGCGCTACCGCGTGTCCATCGAAGTGCGCAAGTTCCTGGACCAATTGGGCTTCATCGACATCGAAACCCCGATGCTGACCAAGAGCACGCCGGAAGGCGCGCGCGACTACCTGGTGCCCTCGCGGGTGAACGCCGGCCACTTCTTCGCGCTGCCGCAATCGCCGCAGTTGTTCAAGCAGATGCTGATGGTTTCCGGTTTCGACCGCTACTACCAGATCACCAAGTGCTTCCGCGACGAAGACCTGCGCGCCGACCGCCAGCCCGAATTCACCCAGATCGACTGCGAAACCTCGTTCCTGGACGAGTTCGAGATCCGTGAAATCTTCGAGAACATGATCCGCCATGTGTTCAAGGTGGTGCAGGACGTCGATCTGCCGACGCCGTTCCCGATCATGACCTGGACCGAAGCCATGCGCCGCTATGGGTCGGACAAGCCGGACCTGCGCGTGAACCTGGAATTCACCGACATGACCGACGTCATGCGCGACGTGGACTTCAAGGTGTTCGCCGCCGCCGCCACGGCGCCCGGCAGCCGCGTGGTCGCCTTGCGCGTGCCCGGCGGCGCCGAGCTGTCGCGCAGCGAGATCGACGCCTACACCCAGTTCGTCGGCATCTACGGCGCCAAGGGCCTGGCCTACATCAAGGTCAACGAAGTGGCCAAGGGCCGCGACGGCCTGCAATCGCCCATCGTCAAGAACCTGCATGACGCCGCCCTGGCCGAACTGGTCAAGCGCACCGGCGCGCAGGACGGCGACATCATCTTCTTCGGCGCCGACCGCGAGAAGGTCGTCAACGACGCCATCGGCGCGCTGCGCGTGAAGATCGGCCACAGCGAGTTCGGCAAGAAGGCCGGCCTGTCCTCCTCCGGCTGGATGCCGCTGTGGGTGGTGGATTTCCCGATGTTCGAATACGACGAGGAAGATGGCCGCTACACCGCTGCCCACCATCCCTTCACCAGCCCCAAGGATGGCCACGAAGACTTCCTGGAATCCGATCCCAGCAAGGCGTTCGCCAAGGCCTACGACATGGTGCTCAACGGCTGGGAAATCGGCGGCGGCTCGGTCCGTATCCACCGCGAGGAAGTGCAGAGCAAGGTGTTCCGCGCGCTCAAGATCGGCGCCGAGGAAGCCCGCGAGAAGTTCGGCTTCCTGCTGGATGCGCTGCAATACGGTGCGCCGCCGCATGGCGGCATCGCCTTCGGCCTGGACCGCATCGTCACGATGATGACCGGCGCCGAATCGATCCGCGACGTGATCGCCTTCCCCAAGACCCAGCGCGCCCAATGCCTGCTGACGCAAGCGCCGTCCGAGGTTGACGAGAAGCAACTGCGCGAACTGCATATCCGCCTGCGCAACACCGAAGTGAAGTAGCCCACCCCCCGGACGCCCGCGGCGCTTCCCTTCAAAGGGGGGGCGCCTTGCGGGACCGGCGCAGCCGGACCCCGGCGGCCCGGCTTGGGGCGGTGTCTCGGGCTGGTGGCTTGGTCTTCGGGTTCGCCGCTGGCTTGGTGAGGCCTTCCCGGATATGGCGCGCTGGCGTCAACGGGCTTGGCCGATACCGTTTCAGGGTGTCCCCGAGGTGGGTAGGTTGCACGGAATTGGAGTAATCTGAAAAACGCCGTCTGCGTTGGCGGTGCTTGCCGCAATTCCGCTTTTGCGAACCACGGCCGGCGGTTTCACTGTCCTGAGAAGGCGCCATCTCCTCCATGTCGCTCATTCGTGTCGTCAGCTACAACATTCACAAGGGCCGCTCGGCGCTAGGCCGCCGCGACTCCCTGAACGAACTGCGCCTGGGCCTGTACGGGCTGCGCCCCGACCTGGTCTTCCTGCAGGAAGTGCAGGGCCGCAACGAGCAGAAATCGCTGCTCGATGCCCAGCACGAATCGCTGGCCGCCGCGCTCAAGCTGGACGTGGCCTATGGCCGCAACGCCATTCGCCACGAGACCGACCACGGTAATGCGCTGCTGTCGCGCTTTCCCATTCTTGAGCACGAGAACCAGGACATCTCCGACCACCGCCTCGAACAGCGCGGCCTGCTGCACGCGACCATCGAGGTCGACGGCCGCGCGGTGCATTGCTTCGTGGTGCACCTGGGCCTGTTCGCCGGCAGCCGCAGCCGCCAGATCCTGGCGCTGACCGAGCGCATCCGGCGCATGGTGCCGGACGGCGAGCCGATCCTGATCGCCGGCGATTTCAACGACTGGGGCGACCGCCTGGCGCCGCTGTTCGTGCAGCAACTCGGCTTGTACGAAGTGTTCTCGCACGCGCCGCGCAGCCATGGCGGCGAATTGCCGCGCCTGCGCGATTCGGTCAAGCGCCTGAGCAACGCCCTGCGCGGCCTGCCCAGCAGCGGCGTGTCGGTGCTGGAGCGCAACAATCAGTTGGGCATGGACGGCAACTCACGCCTGCTGCTGCCACCGCCGCGCACCTTCCCCGCCGTGTTCCCCTGGTTTCGTCTGGATCGCATCTACCAGCGCGGCTTCGCTGTGCGCAGCGCGCGCGTGCTGCGCGGCCGCGAATGGGCGCGGCTGTCCGATCATTCCCCCTTGCTGGCCGAGCTGGAACTCCCGTGAAGGCCGAGCAGGCCAGGCTGGAGTGGACCGAGGGCAACGATATCCGGCTGCTGCAGAACGGGACCGACTTTTTCCCGGCGCTGTGCCAGGCGATCGACGCGGCGCAGTCCAGCGTGCATCTGGAAACCTATATCTTCATGCTGGATCGCACCGGCGTGAAGGTGCTGGACTGTCTGATGGCGGCGGCCGCGCGTGGCGTCAAGGTGCGAGTGGTGCTCGACGGCTTCGGCGCGGCCGAGACCGCCGATACCTTGCGTGAACGCTTGAACGGCGCGGGGGCGCAATGCCGCATCTTCCGTCCCGAACCGCGCTGGTTTGCCAAGTTCATCCCCTCGCGCAGCCGCTTGCGGCGCCTGCACCGCAAGGTCACCATCGTCGATGGCAGCGTCGCCTTCATCGGCGGCATCAACATCATTGACGACTACGACGACCTCGATCCCACCGATGGCATTTCGGCGCCGCGCTTCGATTTCGCGGTGCAGGTGCGCGGCCCGTTAGTGACCGAGGCGGCCTACGCCCAGGATCTGCTGTGGGTCCGCCTGAACTGGGCGCGTCTGCGGCGCCATCCGCGCGACTGGAACCGAATGCGTCTGACCAAGCCCAGCCACGCGCCGGTGGCGCCCTGTGGCACCTTGCGCGCGGCGCTGGTGCTGCGCGACAACCTGCGGTTCCGCCAGACCTTCGAGCGCGCCTATCTCTACGGCATCAGCCAGGCGCGGCGCGACATCCTCATCGCCAACGCCTATTTCTTTCCCGGACGCCAGTTCCGCCGCGCCCTGGCCAAGGCCGCCGCGCGCGGCGTGCGGGTGCGGCTGCTGCTGCAGGGAAAGGTCGAATACCGCATGCAGTACCACGCCACGCGCTCGCTCTACGACCAGCTGCTGCGGGACGGCATCGAGATCTACGAGTACATGCCGAGCTACCTGCACGCCAAGGTGGCGGTGATCGATAACGTGGCCACCGTCGGCTCGTCCAACCTGGACCCTTTCAGCCTGCTGCTGGCGCGGGAGGCCAATGTGGTGATCGATGACCAGCCGTTTGCCTGGGACCTGCAGGAGCGCCTGGAAGCGGCCATCGAGCAGGGCGGGCGCTTCATCCGGCCGCTGGAGTACCAGCGGCGTGGGTGGGTGCGGCGTTGGGTGGACGCGGTGTCGTATACGTTGTTGCGGGTGGGGGTGGCGTTGACGGGGACTTCGGATAAGTATTGAGGTGGCGGGCGCGGCGGTAAACTGCTGGACTGGAAGGCAGCGCCTTCAATCGGGCATCACACAATGAGCATTCTCGTCACCGGCGGCGCCGGATTCATCGGTTCCAACTTTGTGCTGGATTGGCTGGCGCAGGGGGGCGAGCCCGTGGTCAATCTGGACAAGCTGACCTATGCCGGCAACCGGCACAACCTGGACGGGCTGAAGGACGACGCGCGCCATGTGTTCGTGGTGGGCGATGTCGGCGACATCGCGTTGGTGACCCGCCTGCTGCAAACGCATCAGCCGCGCGCGATCCTGCATTTCGCGGCGGAGTCGCACGTGGACCGCTCCATTGCCGGGGCGGGGGATTTCATCCAGAGCAATATCTGCGGCACGCATGGCCTGCTGGAGGCGACGCGCACGTATTGGGCGGGCCTGGCCGGCCCGGCCCGCGACGACTTCCGTTTCCTGCATGTTTCCACCGACGAGGTCTACGGCTCGCTGTCGCCCGATGCCCCTGCCTTCACCGAATCCAGCCCGTTTCAGCCCAACAATCCCTATGCTGCAAGCAAGGCGGCCAGCGATCACCTGGTGCGGGCCTGCGGCAAGACCCACGGCCTGCCGGTGCTGACCACGCATTGCTCCAACAATTTCGGGCCGCGTCAGTTTCCGGAAAAACTGATTCCGCTGGTGCTGCACAACGCGCTGGCCGGTAAACCGCTGCCGGTCTATGGCGATGGCCTGCATGTGCGCGACTGGCTCTACGTGGCGGATCATTGCCGTGGACTGTGCAAGGTGCTGGCGCAGGGGCGGCCGGGCGAAACCTACAACCTGGGGGGCGACAGCGAGCGCACCAACCTCGAGGTGGTGTTGGCGGTCTGTGCCTTGCTGGACCAGGCGCGTCCGCGCGCCGATGGCGCGTCGTACAAGACGCAGATCACAAGAGTGGCGGATCGCGCCGGCCACGACCGCCGCTACGCCATCGATACCTCACGCGTCCAGCGCGAACTGGGCTGGCGGCCCGTCGAGACGTTTCAATCGGGGCTCGAGAAAACCCTGTACTGGTATCTTGACCATCCCCAATGGGTGGCCGAGATCGTGGCGCGGGCTCATCGACGCGGGGATGTGCTGCCATGAGCGCGTCCGTGCCGCGCAAAGGCATCATCCTCGCCGGCGGCTCCGGAACGCGGTTGCATCCAGCGACGCTGGCCATCAGCAAACAGTTGATGCCCGTGTACGACAAGCCGATGATCTACTATCCGCTCAGCACCCTGATGCTGGCGGGCATACGCGACATTCTGGTGATCGCCACGCCGGACGATGCGCCGCGCTTTGCCCATCTGCTGGGAGACGGCAGCCGCTGGGGCCTGAACCTGCGCTACGCGGTGCAGCCCTCGCCGGACGGGTTGGCGCAGGCCTTCCTGATCGGCGCGGATTTCATCGGCGACGCGCCCTGCGCCCTGGTGTTGGGCGACAACCTTTTCTATGGCCATGACCTGCCGCAACTGCTGGGGCAGGCCGATGCGCGCCGGCAAGGCGCCACTGTGTTCGCCTATCACGTCCAGGACCCGCAGCGGTATGGCGTGGTGCAGTTCGATGGCCGCGGCCAGGCATTGCGCATCGAAGAGAAGCCGGTGGTGCCGCAGTCCAGCTATGCCGTGACCGGCTTGTACTTCTACGACAACCAGGTGGTGGAGCTGGCGCGCGGCATCCGGCCGTCGGCCCGCGACGAACTGGAGATCACTGACGTGAACCAGGCGTATCTCGATCAGGGCCGGCTGCATGTCGAGATCATGGGTCGGGGCCATGCCTGGCTCGATACCGGCACCCATGACAGCCTGCTCGAGGCCAGCCAGTTCATCGCCACGCTGGAACGTCGCCAGGGCCTTAAAGTGGCCTGTCCCGAGGAGATCGCCTTCCGCAAGCAATGGATCGATGCCGCGCAACTGGAAGCGCTGGCCCGGCCGCTGCAGAAAAGCGGCTATGGCGATTATTTGATGAGCCTGCTCAAGCGGCTGCCGTTCTGATGATTATTACCCCCCTGGCCCTGCCCGACGTGCTGCTGATCCAACCCGACGTGCACCGGGACGCGCGCGGCTGCTTCTTCGAGACCTATAGGCAGGCGGAGCTGGATATCGCGGCGGGACGGAACGTGCGCTTCGTCCAGGACAACCAGTCGGAGTCGCACCGCCATGTGCTGCGCGGCTTGCACTATCAGACCGTGGATCCCCAGGGAAAATTGCTGCGCGTGACCGAGGGAGAAATCTACGACGTTGTGGTGGATGTACGCCAAGGGTCGCCGACGTTCGGGCAATGGCTGGCCCAGCTCCTGTCCAGCGACAACCGGCTGCAGCTCTGGATTCCGGAAGGCTTCGCGCATGGTTTCCTGGCACTGTCCGAGCGTGCCATCGTGTCATACAAGGCGACGGCGTACTACCAGCCGGCACATCAGCAATGCCTGCTGTGGAACGATCCCGACCTGGGGGTGGCCTGGCCGCTGGCGGCGGCCGCGCCGCTGCTGTCGGTCAACGACCAGCGGGGCATGCCCCTGGCGCGAACGCCCGGCGTCCGCATCTGCTAGGTGCCGCTACGGTTCGGGCAGGTCGGCGCGAAGGCGGTCATCGGCCCTGGCTGGCCGTGGTGCGGGCCTTGCCGCCAACCAGCCCGAGCGCCAGCGCCGTTCCCACCAGGATGATGCCGGCGCCAATCAGGATGGACGCGGTGACGGCCTCATCCAGGAACCAGGCGCCCCACACGACCCCGAAGACCGGCACCAGGAATGTGACGCTGACCGCACCGGTCGGCCCGACATTGGCGATCAGCCGGAAGAAGATGATGTACGCCGCCCCGGTGCAGATAACGGCCAGCAGGACGGTGGCGCCCCAGGCCCCGGCCGATACTGGCGCCTCGGGCCAGGTGGCTAACGCCAGCGGCAGCAGGACCAGGGAAGCGGCAAGCATGCTGCCGGTGGCGTTGGACAGCGCATCCACGCCAGTCAGGAAGCGTTTGGTCCAATTGGCCGCGATGCCGTAGAAAATCGGGGCCGATACGGCCGCCAGCACGGCCGGGCCTGTGCCGCCGGCCCGGAAGTCGAGCTTGTCCCATACCAGCACGACGATGCCCAGCAGGCCGATCGCCAGGCCCAGCGAACGCGACCGGGGCAGCCGGTCCTTGAGCCACAGCCAGCCGACCACCGCGCCCCACACCGGCGTCACCGCGTTGGCCACGGACAGAAACCCGGCACCCAGCGACTGGGCGGCGTAGGCGTATAGCAGGAATGGCAGCGCGGCGTTGAAAATACCCACCACCAGTATGGCCTTCCAGTGTTTGGCGATGGTGGGCAGCTTCCCACGCCACAGCGCGGCCGGCAGCAGAAACAAGGCGGCCAGGCCGACGCGCAATTCGATCAGCGCGACCGGCCCGAATTCGTCCACGGCCAGGCGCATGAACAGGAAGGAGCCGCCCCAGACGGCGGCCAGGAGCAGAAGGTCCAGCAGGTCGCGGCGACGCATGATCGGCAGTGAATCAGGATTGAGCCCGGTTGGTGGCCAGGTTTTTCATCTTGACCCGATGCGCCAGCACCGCACAGGTCAGGCACAGGACAATACACAGCACCAGCCCCGTGCGCACTCCGTTTAGTATCGTGCCGTGCGAAATGAGGATGCCTACCACCGCGGTGCCCAGCGCGCTGCCGATGGCGCGGGTGGTCTGTACCAGAGCGGAGGCCACGCCCACGTCGCGGCGCTCGCTCAGCATCTGCATGAACAGCGTCAGGTTGGGCAGCAGGAAGCCCAGCGCACAGCCATTGACGAAGAACGCGGCCAGGATCCACCAGGCCGACGTCCCCGGCGAAATCAGCAGCACCATCAGCGTGCCCACGGCCAGCAGGCCGGCGCCGAACACCATCAGGCGCTGCGGTTCCGTCTGCCGGGGAAACAGCCGGCCATTGATGATGCTGCCCACCGAGATCGCGGCCACCAGTGGGGTCAGCAGCAGGCCGGCCTCGCTCGGGGTATAGCCCAGCACCTGCTGCAACAGCAAGGGGCTGTAGAAGATCAGCACGAACATCACGGCGCCGACGGTCATGGCGGCCAGGTTCAGCAGCTGCGGTTCGCGGCCGGCCAGCACACGCAGGGGAAAGATCGGCGAGGCAACGCGACGCTCGATCGGGATCAGCAGGGCAATGGCGGCGATGCCGGCCGCCGCCAGCGTCAGGCCCATGGTGGGATGGGCGTGCTCGCCCTTGGCGAAACCCAGTTCCAGCGCCGCCAGGGGCGCGCCCACCGCCAACACCAGCAGCACGGCGCCAACCCAGTCGATCCGCCGCTCGCCGGTGTGGACGGGCCGAATGCGGGGGAAGTACCGGGCCAACAGGAACAGCGCCACCGCGGCGGCAATGGGGGAAATGAAAAAGGCGGCGCGCCAGCCCAGCGCCTGGGTCGCGGCGCCGCCCAGCACCGGGCCGACGCCGCTGGCCATGGCGAAGGCGGCCGAGACCAACGCCATCCACTTCACTCGCTGCTTGGCGTCCGGAAACAGGTCGGCCGGGGCCGCAAAGGCCGTGGCGATCATCATGCCGCCGCCGATGCCCTGCAATGTGCGAAAGAGGATCAGCTGCCCCATGCTCTGGGACAGGCCGCAGGCGATCGAACCGAGCGCGATGATCAGCACGGAGACCAGCATCAGCGGCTTGCGCCCGAACATGTCCCCGAGGCGGCCGAAGATCATGATGGAGGCGGCGGTGGCCAGCAGGTAGCCGGTGCCCACCCACGCATACAGCGCCATGCCGTTCAGGGCCTCGGCCACCCGGGGCAGGGTGGTGCTGATGATGGTGGAATCGAAGGCCGCCAACACCACGGTGGCTGCCACCCCGGCCATACCCATCAGCAGGTCGCGGCGGGAATGGGCGGGTTCTGACGGGGGCGGCGGAGGGGACGGGGCGGTCATGCCGCCAAGGATATCACCGGCCCCACGGGTTTTTACTTATAGAACGCGTGATAGCTCCAGAACACTGCGATCACCAGCACGACCAACGCCCACGACCAGCGGGAGTTCGACAACCCCCGCGGCTCGGGTTCCGGCGGTGGCGGTGGCGGCGCCAGGCGTGGCTGGGCGGCCATGTGGTCAATGAAGGCAGTGAAGAATTTGTCGATGATCTTCTCCCCTGCCTTGAGGACCAATCCTTCGCCACACTCGGCCAGCTTGCCGCCTGTCATCCCGGCGACCGTGTAGGCGAGCCGGGTGCCTTCGTCTTTTGTCGACAGATTGACCTGGGCGGTGCCTATGGCCAGGCAGGCGGCGCGGCCCTTGCCTTCGAACACCAGGGTGCAGCTATTGGGAGGATCGACGTCCGAGAGCAGGATCTCGCCTTCGTAGTCGGTGTCCAGGCCAGCGATCTTGGCCCGCAGGGTGACGGCGTACTCGGTTGGGCTGCGCTGGGTGACGCCGACGCAGCCTGGAATGCACCGTTGTAGCACGGAGGGATCGGTCAACGCATCCCAAGTCTGGTGCTGGGTAGAAGGAATCCACTGGGCATCGGCTATGCGCATGGTTGTCTCCCTTGTCGGCGTCGTTGTGAACTCATTGTGGACTCAAATGCATGAAACGCCAAGGGTGGCAGTGAGGAGCCCTAAGAAGGGGCCAGGCCGGGCCTCGCGGGTCCGGTGCTGGTGCGGTGTCCAGGCGCTGTAATTAATAGTGAGTGTTATTACCGGTTTCAAGATTCGAAGCAGCACATAAGTTCTGCGCCGCCTCGCCGTTATAAACAACCAGATTGCTTTAATTACATATTGCTTGCCGATATGAGGGGCTGGCGTGGCTCCTGCCGACGAAGGGGCGGCGTCCCGGGGGGCAATATGCGATTTGCGGATAAAATCGGAAGCTTCGCGTCGCAATCGAAAGGCACATTTCCATGAAGCTAGAGGGTTCGAAAATCCTGGTAATCGGTGGGGCCGGGTTTATCGGCAGTTTTGTCGTTGCCGAACTGCTGAAGCATCCGGTCGCTGAAGTCGTCATCTACGACAATTTCGCCCGGGGCAAGCAGAGCAATATTGCCGAATACCTCAAGGACCCCCGGTGCCGGATGTACCCGCACGGCGGTGATATCCGCGACGTGGACTTGTTGAACGACGCCATGTACGGCATGGACGGCGTGGTGCATCTGGCGGCCATGTGGCTGCTGCACTGCAAGGATTTCCCGCGCACGGCGTTCCACGTGAACATCGAAGGCACGTTCAATGTGCTCGAGGCCTGCGTGAAGAACAACATCAAGCGCTTGGTGTATTCGTCCTCGGCATCCGTCTATGGCGATGCGGTCGAAGTGCCGATGACCGAAGAACATCCTTTCAACAACCGCAATTTCTACGGCGCCAGCAAGATCGCGGGCGAAGCCATGTGCCACGCGTTCCATGATCGCTACGGCCTGAGCTACGTGGGCCTGCGCTACATGAACGTCTACGGACCGCACCAGGACCAGACGGCTGCCTACACGGGCGTCATTCCCATCATGCTGAACAAGATCGACGCCAACGAGGCTCCGATCATCAATGGCGATGGCACGCAGGCCTACGATTTCATCTACGTCGAAGACGTGGCGCGCTGCAACGTGCTGTCCCTGACCTCCGAGGCCACCGACCAGTTCTACAACGTGGGCACCGGCGTGCAGACCAGCATCAAGGAACTGTGCGATACGATCCTCGATATGAAGCAATCGGACCTGACCGTGGAATACCGGCCCTACAGCGCCGATGACGCCCGCCGTATGGTCCAGAACCGCATCGGTTGCCCCAAGAAGGCCACCGCCGACCTGGACTTCACCTACCAATACAACCTGAACGAAGGCCTGCAGAAGCTGATCGACTGGCGTGCCGCCAACGGAGATAACGCGTGAGCAATCCCATCGCGAAGCGCAATATCGCCATCTCCCTGCCGATGACCGGCGAGGACGAATGGCATGCCGTCCGCGAGCCGCTCATGAGCGGCTGGTTGACGCAAGGTCCCAAGGTCGCTGCTTTCGAGAAGGCGTTCGCCGAGCGCCACCAGGTCAAGCACGCGCTCGCCGTGACCTCCTGCACCACCGGTCTGCACCTGGCCCTGGCGGGCCTGGGCATTGGCCCGGGCGACGAGGTCATCGTGCCGTCCTTCACCTGGGTGGCCACGGCCAACGCCGTGTTGTACTGCGGCGGCACGCCCGTGCTGGTCGACGTCAGCCGCGATACCTTCAATATCGATATTGCGCAGGTCGCCGCCAAGGTCACCGAACGCACCCGCGCCGTCATTGCCGTGCACCTGTTCGGCTTGTGCGCGGATATCGATGCCTTGCGCGCCGCGCTGCCTGCTTCGGTGGCGATCGTCGAAGACGCCGCCTGCGCGGCCGGCGCCGCCTGGAACGGCCGGCCTGCGGGCAGCCTGGGCGATATCGGCGTGTTCTCGTTTCATCCCCGCAAGTCGGTGACGACGGGCGAGGGTGGCATGGTCACGACCAACGACCTGGAACTGGCCGAGCGCATGAACCAGATGCGCAACCACGGCGCCAGCATTTCCGAGGAACAGCGCCACCACGGTCCGCGCCCGTGGATCCTGGCGGACTTCGATCTGTTGGGCTACAACTACCGCATGACCGACCTGCAGGGCGCGGTCGGGGTGGTGCAGTTGGCCAAACTGGACACCTTCATCGACGAGCGAGCCCGCTGGGCGCAGTTCTACCGCGAACAGCTCGCCGGCATCGACTGGCTGCGCCTGCCGCAGGAGCCCGCCGGCGCGCGCCATGGCTGGCAATCGTTCGTGACCTGGGTCGATCCTGAAAAGGCGCCCATGCCGCGCAACGACATGATGCAGCGCCTGCAGGAGCAGGGCATCGCGACGCGGCCAGGGACGCATGCGGTGCACATGTTGGGGTTCTATCGTCAGCAATACGGTTTCAAGCCGGAGGATTTCCCCGGGGCGCGGGACTGCAACGACTACACGATGGCGATTCCGCTGCATAACCGCATGACGGAAGACGACTATCGTTACGTCGTTGAGGCGATCCGGGCCCTGGGACGCTGATTCGCGCTGTTCGCCAGCCGCGGTCCCCGACCGCTGGCTGCGCGTAGATTCGCATGCCCTCCAGTCGCCGGCCACATTCATGGGGCCGGTGGCTTTCTTATTTACTGACGCGTCTGACGCATTGACGGCTGACTATGTGTGGTGTTGCTGGTTTGATCCATCTGGACGGCGCCGCGGTTTCTCCCGCGGTGCTGCAACGCATGACCGACGCCATCGCCCATCGCGGTCCGGACGGCGAGGGGCAGTGGATCGAAGGCAATGTCGGCCTTGGGCACCGCCGTCTGGCGATCATCGACCTGTCGCCCGCTGGCCATCAGCCCATGGTGTCTAGCGATTTACGCTTCGTCTTGAGTTACAACGGCGAAATCTACAACTTTCGCGAGTTGCGGGCAGAGCTGGAGGCACAGGGGTACGGCTTCCGGTCCCGTACCGACAGCGAAGTGCTGCTCAACGCCATTTCGGCCTGGGGCATCGAAAAAGCCTTGAAGCGCTTCAATGGGATGTTCGCCTTCGCCCTGTGGGATCGGCGCGAGCGCCGCATGATGTTCGGGCGAGACCGATATGGCATCAAGCCGCTCTATTACAGTATCCAGGGCAATACGCTGGCGTTCGGCTCGGAGCAGAAGGCGATCTTGGCGGACACTGGATTCCGGCGCAAGCTGGATAGTGCGGCGCTGCTGGAGTATTTCACGTTCCAGAATATTTTTACCAATCGAACGCTGCTCGATGGCGTCAGCATGTTTCCCGCAGGGTACTACGGCGTGCTGGACTTCGCCACGACCAAGCCGCAACTTAAGCTCGCGCAATACTGGGATTTCAATTTCAAGGAGCCAGCGTCGCCCAAGCCGGACGAGGAATACCGGGAAGAGCTACGCAGGCTGTTCAACCAAGCAGTCAACCGGCAATTGGTGACCGACGTCGAACTGGGCAGCTATTTGAGCGGCGGCATGGATTCGGGGTCGATAACCGCTATCGCCGCGGCTTCGCATCCCTATATCAAGACGTTCACCTGCGGCTTCGACCTGAATTCCGCGTCGGGCATCGAGCTGGGATTCGATGAGCGTAGCAAGGCCGAGTACATGTCGTACTACTTCAAGACCGAGCACTATGAAATGGTGTTGAAGTCCGGCGATATGGAACGGGTCCTGCCCAAGTTGGCCTGGCATCTGGAAGAACCGCGGGTTGGTCAGAGCTATCCGAATTATTATGCCGCGAAGTTGGCGTCCAAGTTCGTCAAGGTGGTTCTTTCCGGCGCCGGTGGCGACGAGCTGTTTGGCGGCTATCCATGGCGATACTACCGGGCCGTCGTCAACAATGACTTCGAACACTATATCGACAAGTACTACCAATTCTGGCAACGGCTGGTTCCCAATAGCACTCTAAAAGGCTTGTTCCAACCGATTTGGGCGGATCTTTCGCACGTTTGGACGCGGGATATCTTTCGAGATGTGTTCAAAACACATGCTGAACAATTGTATTCGCCAGAAGACTACATCAACCATTCATTATATTTTGAGGCCAAGACATTCCTGCATGGCCTGCTGGTTGTCGAAGATAAACTGAGCATGGCGCACGGTCTTGAGTCACGGGTGCCGTTCTTGGATAATGATCTGGTGGATTTCGCAATGCAGTGCCCGGTGCGGCTCAAGTTGAATAACTTGGCGGACGTCATCAAGCTCAATGAGAATGAACCAGGGAATAAGGGTAATAAATACTTCGAAAAAACCCGGGACGGCAAGCAGATTCTCCGCGATGTTATGAAGAAATACATTCCCGCCGATATTGCTCGTGCTGAGAAACAAGGATTTTCAGCTCCGGACGCGAGTTGGTTCAAAGGGGAAAGCGTGGAATTTGTGAAACGTAAATTGATGTTTGGGCATTCGCCATTGTACGACGTAATGGACGCAGTAGCGATTCGGAAGTTAGTAGGGGAGCACTTATCTGGTGAGAGGAATCGGCGCCTGCTGATATGGTCACTGCTGAATGTAGATTCTTGGATGAAGCAGTTTCTCTAATACGCAAAGCTTAGATGACGTGGTCCTCGAAGGGGGGGGGCGCTCGGGATATAGGCTTAGCAATATTCATGCCATTCAATTTGCGCTCGATATAATGTGAAGGTAAAAAGTGAAATGGCTAGTATTGCAATTTTAGGAAGCACTGATGTCACGCTTTCAGTGGCTAATGCTGTCATTGAAGCCGGACATCGCGTGGCTGCAATTGTCTATGTGCCCGCGGATTTTTCGATTTCTTATAGCGCGACGCCGGTAAATATATCAAGAGCTGCCGACATTCCTGGCTGGTGTCAAGAATTTGGTGCAGAGGCCGTACCCTATGAAGGTCCTGAGAGTATCTATCAATACTTTCAGGAGCACCGCGCCTGCTTATGCATAGTTGCAGGCTGGTATCACATGGTGCCCGCTCGAATTCGAGCCCTCTTTGAGCATGGTGCAGTGGGATTCCATGCGTCATTGTTACCTCAGCTGCGTGGTGGCGCCCCTTTGAATTGGGCCATCTTGACCGGATTACGGGAAACGGGTGTAACGATGTTTCAATTGGCTGACGGAATCGACGATGGCCTAATGTTTGCGCAATCGACCATTGCAATTGAGGAAACAGATTATGTTGGGGACCTTGTTAGAAAATCAGGGCACGCATGCTTTGCACTGGTGAGAGATAACTTAACAGCGATACTAAATGGAGCGCTGCAGGGGCGGGAACAATTGGGCGTGGTGTCTTACGGTTTGCAGCGCAGTCCGGAAGACGGAAAAATTGACTGGACGCGGGGGGCGGGAGACATCTTAAGACTCGTGCGGGCCGCTAGCTATCCGTATCCTGGCGCATATACGTATTTTTTGAATAAACGCTTGACGATATGGAGAGCGGAACTTACAGGAGCCTTAGTTCACGGCGCCCCTGGACAAATATTCCGTCTGCCGACGGACGGTGCTGTTGTGATCGTAACCGGTAGCGGATTGCTGCGCATCATTGAGGCCACCGATGCCAAAGGCGTCGATATGTTGCCGACTCTACGCAAAGCCTCGCATCAACGCTGCGACCGGCACGAAGATGGTGCAGTCTAAAATATACCTTGTTTCTATAAAAATATAGATAATCTGAGTTGTTTCGTCGATATCAAGCTCTAATTTCATTAAAATGAGTTCTCTTATGCTTTTAGCATGATTTTTCGTACCATCTCTAAATAACTCCGATGCGAACATGGCAATTAAGAACTCAATAATTTTCCGCTGGAAGGTGCATTAGAGTTACCCGGCAAGTAGGGTCAGGCAGCGCTAGATTTATATTGGATATTTAGCCTGGCGCAACTTTGAAATTTGTTGGTACCTCCAAGCCATTTGAATAGCTGTCAGTCTAATGGTGCGGTGATCTCGAAGTCCTATAGTGCTAGGCCAAATTTTAATGAAATATTTTCGAGAAATCGTTGCTGTATATTGGTGGACCGCGTCCTTCTGATCAGTGCTGAGAATATTTTACTTGACCCTCTATGTTTGATAAGTCTCTTTTTTCCAAACTGTGCGATATCCAGCCACATAGTCCTGATACTTGGAGAGGGCGGATATTTCTAACATTTGACATCGATTGGGCCGAGGACTTTGTACTGGCGGATTGTATTTCACTGCTTGAGCGGGCTTCTCTTCCAGCAACATGGTTTATAACCCATGAAACTCCCCTGCTTGATCGTCTTGGCGGAAATCCAAATTTTGAGATCGCATTGCATCCAAATTTTAATCCGCTATTTAATGGAACTTCGCAGTACGACGCCGAAGAGATATTCATGCGTTGCGTCAACCTGTCCCCAGGGGCTGTTGGAACAAGGTCGCATTCCGTTTCACAAAGTTCTGGATTGCTCGATATATTCGCTAAGCATGGAATGCGTTACGAGTCTAATACCCTGATACCATGGGATGCTGGTATCAGTTTAAAACCTTGGATTTATTGGGGCGGGGAGCTAATCCGTCTTCCTTACCACTGGGAAGACGACGTTGCGTGTGTACAAGGTTGGCCATTGGAGACACGTGAATCCTACTGGTATCAAGCGCACGGCCTAAATATTCTTGATTTCCACCCTATTCATGTGTATCTGAACACTGAAGACATTAATAGATACGAGCGTTCGCGGGCGGACCACAGGGACATTGTCCGACTGGAACAACATAGAAACACCACCGCTGGAGTTCGTACATTTTTGCGCAACTTAATTGGATTGCAATGCGAATAGCTATCATTGGCCGGCACGCCGGCTTATTTCACAGCATCGAGAAGTTGCGTTTGGCCGGCCACAGCATTGAGTATATATTGACGGCATCGGCGCCTGCGGATTACACCGTAAGGGAGGAAGAGTTCAAAGAGCGCGCGCGGATCATGTCGATACCTTATTATTGTTCTAATCGTATTACTGAGGATATTGATAGATTCCTTAGACAACATCCCTGCGACATTGCTGTCAGTATGAATTACCCGACGGTTCTCGGGAAATCAACAATTGATCTCTTTCCCCTTGGCATTCTGAATGCGCATGGCGGCGATCTGCCTCGTTATCGAGGAAACGCCTGTCAGGCTTGGGCGATGATTAACGGAGAGCAACACATTGGTTTGTGCATACACAAAATGGTAGCGGACGAACTGGATGCCGGAGATGTTCTGGCTCGGGATTTGCTCCCCATTGATGTCAATACCATCATAGCGGACGTCTATGCTTGGATGGAGTTCCGTGTGCCTGAACTCTTTGTGAGTGCATTATCTGCACTGTCATCCAACAGAGAATTCATACTTTATAGGCAGATGGACATGGGTACACCGTTGCGTTGTTTTCCCAGGGTGCCCACAGATGCCAAAATTGATTGGAAGCGGCCTGCTCCTATGGTTGTTCGACATATTAATGCAAGTGGGCCACCATATGAAGGTGCGTATTTCGACTATCAGGGAGAAAGGTTGCGAGTATTGCGTGCGACATGGGTGCGCTCCGACCCCTACGTCGCCGTACCAGGACAAATTGCATTTAAACACGGCAGCGGAGCAGTGGATATTGCCTGCGGAGAAGGAGGGTTTTGTCGAATATCCGAAGTTGTGCGTCTTGATGGTTCTATTGTTGCGCCGGCAACTCTTGTAAGCAGTGTAAGGCATCGCTTCGAATAATTGATGGTAGCTGCTTGGACATCAGAGATAAAGAAGTCGGCACTTGAAGAGATCTTATGGAAATTACTGTGTGGAGCTGGTTTTGGCTCTTGTCTGGCTATGCACTCCTCCTGAGTACAAGGCTTTATCCATGGATGATCGAAAGAGGTAAGCGCGCAACCGTGGGTTCCGGAGATGAATGTAACCATCTTATTATTCGGAACATGTTGCGGCGAGGAGAAAATCCAGAGGCTACATTTCTTATGGAGGGCTTCGACTATCCTACCGCCTTCCATCAGCTATCGCTGGTTTTTTCTGACGGAATGGTGAAGCGGTTGGGCGGCCTGCTCCCGCTTCTATTCGACACTTGTCTCTATCTGTGCAGCGCAGCCTTACTAATTCATGTTGGTGCGGGGATTAATTGGGTAATTGCGCTTTTCGTGCTTTGCGGAGCATTTTTCATTCATGTGGGGAGAAATATCCATTTCTCTGAGCGGGCATTTGGGGCGTTATGGGGAAATTTGTATCTTGTTTCGATGTGTTTGATAAATGAAGCAGGGTGGTCTCCCGTAATGATAGGCATAGCGGGAGTATTCTTCATCGGGGCAGCGCTCGCATCGAAATTTGCCGTCCAAGCGATTCTGTTCATTTCCGTTGTTTATGCAATAATCGCGGGAACACTTAGCCCTATAATTTTACTTTTTATATGCCAAGTTCTCGGTGCAGTGTTGAGCTTAGGCAGAACATTGCGTATCCAATATGGTATCTGGCGGCACAGTTATTTTTATGCGCGATATATTCAAAAGGTTAACCCCGCCACCGCTAACCAGATTCGAGCTATTTACCTACACTTAAAAGCAGGAGACTTCAAAGCCGCGGTCAAGTGTGCGATGTGGAGCCCTTACGGTCGAATCTTTTTTTTATACCCAATAGCAGTTGGCGGTGTAATTATTGCGCTTCTCTCACCCGACAAACCGACGGCAGAGCCCTTCATCCTACTGGTGGCGGCTGGGCTGATCGTGGCCGTCATTATTGCTATTCCACGGCTACTATTTCTCGGCGAACCGGAGCGTTATATTGAATATGTAACGATAGGCGCGATCGTAGGAGCGAGTTTCTATTTTCCGAAATTCGATTGGGGAAGGCCGGGTGTTCTTGTGCCGCTTCTTTTCTACGGGGCCGGTTGTTCTCTAGCATTTTATATGCACTATAAGCAAATGTTGCAGTACGTTCGTACGGGAACTCAAGAGGAAATTCCAGAATTTAGCGTACCCATGCAAAACAAGCGCATACTGACAATTCCTGTAAGAATAGCCTTCCCCATGGCTCTGAAAGGGATCAATGCGCAGTATGTCGCTATGCTTACTAACATTGGCGACCCTTCCCGGCAGGCCCTTTTTGAAAGGGTGATTACAGATTTCTATCCTTATCCTTCGTCTGAGCTTGAATCGCTGATCAATTCAGAGAAGATAGATATAGTCGTTGTTAAAGAGACAGCACTCAGTAAAATAAATGCATTGAGTGGGAAGAATTATTACGATTTTTCACGTTTGAAGTTGCTGGAACGTATCGGTGATTACGCGGTTTACCGTGGAATTTGCGAAGGAGCATGATTGGGTTCAATTGGACAATTAATGCGTTCATATTTTATTTATGCGGCCGCATTGATGCTACCGAGCCTGCTCAGCCTTGTCACAATTCCTATTGTGACGCGCAGTTTGACGCAATCCGAGTACGGCTTGGTCGAGTTCGCCACCTTGGCTGGCGTACTTACCTTCGCTGTATTCAGCCTTTCCGTCGGAGAGGGTTTCGCGCGCTTTTATGCGCTTGCGCGCAGTGATTTTGCGCGCTCACTGGCATTGCGCACCTATCTGCTGTTGACGCTGGTTTTGGGGGCATTGGCAGCGTGCGCTTTTTTCTTGCTCCTGCCCACAATCGTGTTCTTCGAGTCTTCGGCGACAATAACGGCGGGCTTCCGGCTGGCCGCGACGGCGGTGGCGGCCACAGGATTTCTGTCCGGAGTGGCCGTAACGGTGTTTCGCTGGCTGGATCGTCCGAGCACGGTGTTGGTATGCACCGCGGCGGGAGGCCTGGCTTATGCCCTTGCTATCCTGGGATTGCATTGGCTGGATCGCCTCGACGTTGACAGCTATCTGTGGGCAACATCGCTGGGTGCAATCGCCAATATCTGCGGACTGGTGTTGATCGTCCGGGGGGAATTGCGGAGGAGAGACCTGGAATGGCGGCACGTCTTGGGCAAGGCCAGGCGGCTGATTGCTTACTCCATGCCGATGCTGATATCCACGGTGTTGGTTTTTCTGAATCAATACATAGACAGAGCTATCGTTGCAAAATATCTTGGCGCCTCGGAGCTTGGAGGGTATGCGATTGGTGTAAAGATGGCGGGGCTGTTCCTGTTGGTCTTGAAACCATTGAAAATGGCTTTGACGCCGTACGTGTTCGCCGCCGCGAAGCAGGATTCGATACCTCGTGGTTTTGTGGCGATTTATTATGCCTATTTGGCGGGAACCTTGGCGGCATTCCCGTTTGCTTACTTTACCTCTCCTTATGTCTGGCGCTTGTTCGTGGCGCCTACGTATCAGTTTGACCAGAGTTTAATTCCTATACTGATGGCGACAGGGTTCATGTCATCAATATATCTGTTCTTCATTGGCATGAGCTATAGGCGGCAAACTGGATATATTCCTTATTTCGCCCTGACTTCTTTGATTGTCAATGCGGGGACGAGCGTACTGCTGGCTCATTTGTGGGGCGCCCGCGGTGTCGCAGTTGGCGGCGCGATCGCATCTGTCGTTTATGGTTTTTTGTGGGTGCGGAAAAGCGTGCAGTTGTTGCCGGTCCCATACTCTCACTACGCCACTTACGGTTGGATGGGCTTGAATCTCGCATTCATCGGCTCCGTGTGTCTCGCGGCATTGTGATGAGGGCGCGTGACATTGCAGGTGTAAACGGAAAAGACGCACCTATGAAAATACTGATACTTGCCAACGCGCAGTCGGTGCACTTTCATCGCTGGCTCATTGCGCTGAGCGCAGCCGGACATGAGGTTCACGTTGCCACCGCCGAACCCCGTGCCATCGAGGGCGTGACGGTGCACACATTGCCGCGCTATCGGTATCAACTGCTGCGTTTGATCTTGTCTGCGGGGCCATTGCGCTGCCTGGTGGCGAAGCTCAAGCCGGACGTCGTACATGCCTATTATTTGTTGGACTACGGATTTATGGCGGCATTTGCTGGCATGAAACCGCTGGTGGTTACCGCGATGGGCAGCGACGTGCTGCGTGGATTGGATGTCTCATACCGTCGCCGCTTCTTGGCGAGCTACGCATGCCGTCACGCCGACTACGTGCTGACCAGAGCGGAGCATATGAATGAGGCGGTAAGGTTTTTGGGGGCCGGCGGGCCAGTGGAAGCTGTCCCTAACGGTATCGAAACACGGGTGTTCACATATGGGGGGGCACGTAACAGCGTGCCGCGCGTGCTTTGCACGCGTGCATTCCGGCCCGTCTACAATATTATGGCTTTTATCCTAGCCATCGCTATATTGAAACGCTTGGGCAAGCGCGCCGATTTCATTCTGGTAGGCGACGGTACGGACAGACCTGAAATTGAGGCAGCCATAGAGCGGGAAGGGCTGGAAGATTGCGTTACTCTGGTCGGCGCCCTCGCGCATGATGCATTGCCGGCGTACTACGCCTCCTGCGATATCTACGTCAGCCCATCGTTGTCGGATGGCAATTCGGTGTCCCTGATGGAAGCGCTTGCCGGTGGATGTTACCCGGTGGTGAGCGATATCCCGGCCAATCGCGCGTGGATCGTCAATGGCGAGAATGGAAAACTATTTGCTCCGACTGATCCGCAGGATCTGGCCCGCAAGCTGGGCGAAGCGATAGACGGTATCGAGACATTTGACGAGATACGGCGTATGAATCGCGATAAGGTAGTCGAACAGGCGGACTTCGATAGCTGCCTGTCCAAGGTTCTGGACGTCTATGGTTCTGTGCGTGCGGGACGTCGAACCTAGCGCCGGCGCGCGGCCTGCTCAAAAAAAGCCAGCCTGGCGAGTTCCTTGACTCGCGAGGATATCTTTGCTTCGATTTCGGCCCGATCCAGGGTGCGGCCCTTCCATTGCTGGACGAAACGCCGGATGCGGGAGACCTCGGTGTCGACGTTGTTCTCCGTATTGCCGATCCGAAGGTAGCATTCCGCGCCGTCGAGATCCGTATCTTCATACCCGCCGATAACCGGAATGCCGTAGGCAAGGTATTCGCGTGTCTTGAGGGGGGATGCCTCTTGCATCCGCTTGCGATGCAGCGCGAGCGTGCCCAGGCCGACATCCATGTTGCGGTACAGCCGAGCCAGTGCCTCGCCATACAGGGCGCCATGGGCGATGAGATTGGGCAACTGAGGCGCCTGAAAGTCCGCTTGTACGACATGGAAGTCGCATTCAGGCAGCGAGTGCGCGAGGCGAGGTATCTTGTCCTCGCCATTCCAATATTGGCCTGCGCTGCCTACAAAAATGATCTGCGGGCGAGCATTGGTCGGTACTGTCCGAGGCGTCACGGCGTCCAGGTTGTACCCGTTCGAAATTACAGTCCTGGGTATGCCGTTAAACGGCAGCTCAGCGTCGATCTCCCGGCTCACCGAGATCAGACCGCTGCTTATACCAGGAAGAAACCCGCGCGTGGCGCGATGCAGTAGGTACTTCAGTCGGCTGTTCCTGCGGTATTCGCTCAAAGCCAAGGAATTGAATTCCAGCACAAGTGGAGCGCCATTCAGGGCGTTCACAGCGCCAGGCCACCAGATCATTTCCCGCGCGTACACCAGGTCGGGATTCCAGCGGGCAAGATGATGGCGCAGTTGGCGGCTATACCAGACCGCCGATATCATGGGCTTGCCGACGCGGCGGTCGAAGATGTGCTCGGTGTGTTCGGCCGGAGGGTCTTCGCCAGCAGGCGCCAGAACGAAATGGCGCACCTCATGGCCATGCGTGCGCCAGATCCGCGCCTGTTCATAGATCTTCTTGCCGGACCCCTTGCGTGGTTCCGGCCGCTCAAACGTGACGTAGGCGATTTTCATGAACAAGACGGGAATAAATGTCCAAGGTTCCTTCGAGGCAGTGTACGAAGTTCATATGGTCTTGTACGTAGGTGGCGTTGGCAGTCAGAGCTGCGCCGTAGCCCTGCCAATCGCGAATGGCACTTTCCAGATGCTGTGCCAGCCCCTCGCTATCGCCAGGAGCGAACAGCATGCCGTTTCTGCCATGTTCGATGATGGCGCGATTGGCTGCAATATCGGACACGACGGGTAGGCAGCCGCTGGCCATTGCTTCCATCAGGGAGACCGAATTGCCATCCGACAGCGAACTGCTGACATAGATATCCGAGCGCCCTAGATGAGCCGCAACGTCCTGGCTTGAGAGTGCGCCGGTGAAAGAGATCGTCGTGAGGCCCAACGCATCGGCCTGGGCTTGCAGCGAAGCGCGCAACGGACCATCGCCGGCCATGGTGGCCTGAAACGGAATGCTCCGGTCCCGTAGCTTCCCCAGCGCCCGTAGCAATGTCGGGTGATCGTAGATAGGAGTGAAGGCACGGGTGCTGATGATCGAAGGAGTGCCGGCGATGACAGGCCTGGCTTGAAACCGGTATTGCTCTATGCGTATGCCATTAGGGATGACGGAGACAGGAGCAGAACGTTTGCAGAGCGCACGCACGGGTTCGACCATGTGTTCCGCCCGGACAGTGATGTGATCGGCACGGTTGACGGCAAACTTGACGAGGTGGCGCAGCAGGCTTTGGCCGGGAGGGGCGAAGACGTCCGAACCCATGGCGGTTAGAACGAGTGGGTGCAGTCCTGCGGCCGCGCTGACAAAGCCATAGCTGGTCAGGTAGTGCGCATGTCCGACGTGCGGTCGCAGACGCCTTGCAAGCCGCCGAAGGGCAGGGATGGCGGCAAAGTATCCTGCCTTTCCCAGACCATAGGTGGGCAGGCGATGCACCGTCACTCCGGGAATATCGGCTGCGTCAAACGACGCGATATGGACGTCGTGCCCCTGATCCCGCAACGCCAAAAGCCAGCGGTGCATGTGCACGGATCGAGCATTCGCGGCGAACAGGATCCTCATTTTCTCCGTCATAGGACGTGAAGCATCCTAGGGGCACCCGCGCGTATATTCGGGGACCAGGGTACAGAGTATCTCTAGAGCGCTGTCTATATCACCGGACACCAGCGCCTGTTCCATTTGTGCAAGCTGGCGCATGAGCGGATCGTAGTCGAGCGAGCGCTCTTTGGCTCGCATGATGCGCGGGTGCATTGTCTTGACGGCCGTTGCATCGATGAGCAGTTCTTCATAGAGCTTTTCGCCCGCGCGCAAGCCGGTAACCTGGATCTCTATATCCCCTTCGGGATGCTCCTGATCGCGAACGGTGAGTCCGTACATATGGATCATGCGGACAGCGAGGTCTCGGATCTTGACCGGTTCCCCCATATCCAACACGAAGACCGACCCGGACTCCCCCATGGCGCCAGCCTGCAGGACGAGTTGGGCAGCTTCCGGAATTGTCATGAAGTAGCGCGTGATCTCGTCATGAGTCAGCGTTAGGGGGCCGCCCGCGATGATCTGCCGATGGAACAATGGCACGACGCTGCCAGAGCTGCCCAGCACATTACCGAAGCGGACCATCGAGAATCGCGGGCTTTCCGGCAGTTGCGCGTACGCCTGCAGCACCAATTCAGCCAGCCGCTTGGAGGCGCCCATGACATTTGTCGGCCGCACTGCCTTGTCGGTGGAGATCAGCACGAAGTCCCGGATGCGGGCTGCAACAGCCGCCCGGGCTAGTGCGAGAGTGCCGAACGTATTCGTGCGTATGCCTTCAATAATGTTCTCTTCGACGATCGGCACATGCTTGTAGGCTGCCGCATGGTAGACGGTCTCGACTTCGAACTGGCGCAGCCGGCTGACGCAATGGTCATAGTCTCTCACCGATCCCAGGACCGCCGCGATCTCGACCTGAGTGCCTTTGGCTTGCTGCCGAAGTTCATGTTCGATGGTGTAGAGCGAAGGTTCCGCCATTTCGAACAGGACCAGGCGCTTCGGTTGAAGCGCGAGAATCTGGCGGCATAGTTCCGAGCCGATCGAGCCGCCCGCGCCACTGACGAAGACTGATTTTCCACGAACGCAGCTATCCAGCAACGCAGGGACCGGCGCGACCGAATCGCGGCCCAGCAAGTCTTCGATCTGAAGGTCACGCAGGCGTGGCCCATTGGGGTTATCGACGAATTCACGCAGGCTTGGCACCAGACGAATACGTAGGCGGTAGGGGGCGGTGAATTCGACGATGCGGCGTATCTGGGCCGGCGAAGCCGCGGGAATGGCAATCAGCAATTGGCGGACGGCGTGCCGCTCAATGAGTTTGGGTAGTCCTTGTGGTGGGTAAACCCGCAGGCCCGCAATCATCAATTTGCGTTTTGCGTTGTCATCGTCGATCAGCGCAACGGGCAGGTAATGGGTGCCCGCACGCAACGCGGCCGCGAGCTGAGAGCCCGCGCTTCCGGCGCCATAGATGACGACGGGTATCCGCATGTCCGTCATGTGGTAGGCGCCCGGGAAGAGTACGCGCCGCGCCAGCGAGCGGCTTCCCAGCAAACTGCCCACCGCCAGCAGGGCATAGATGATCAGGACGCCGCGGGACAAACCGGTAGGCAATTGGAAAAAAGTGGCTACGGCCGTCACCACCATCACGGAGACAATCACCCCGCCGACGACGGCGAATACCACGCGCTCGTTCATGTAGCGAAGTACGTGGAGATAGAGGCCCAGCGCGCCCATCGCTATCACGCCCCCCACGCAGGCGCTTATCGCCAAAAGCATGTAATGCTGGTCGAGAAAGAAAAACTCAAATCGGAACCAGAGCGCCAGTTGAAATGTCGCCAGCAGGATGCCGGCATCCATCAGAACGGCCAGCGTCTGTTTGTAGCGTCTCGGCAAACTCACGAATACGCTGCGCAGAGCATAGGGTAACGTCGGCATGGCTGGTGATACGTAATAGGAAATGGGGGGGCGGCGGCTTCAGTGTTTGATGACCTTGATCACCGTTTGCCACAGAATACGCAAATCATAAAAGAACGACCGCTCTCGGACGTACTCAGCTTGCAACCTCAGCTTTTCGGGTAGTATCTGATGTATGTATACGGCTTCCGGGTCCCCAGCCTGGTCCAGCAGCGTATTTTCGTCCCTGAATTGGATGGATGCCAGATCAGTGATACCTGGCCTGACCGACAGTATCAGCGACCGTATGTCGGACGGATACAGCTCCACATACCGGGGAACTTCCGGGCGAGGCCCTACCAAGCTCATGGCGCCTCGCAACACGTCAATCAATTGGGGCAGTTCATCCAGCTTCCATTTTCGCAGCAGCTTTCCGCTGCGGGTTACCCGGGGATCGTTGTTGACGGTAATCTCCCGCTGCCCCTTGTCGGCAATATGCATGCTCCGAAATTTATGAATGCGGAAAGGACGGCCGTTCCGGCCCACTCTGACCTGCCTGAAGAACACGGGCCCGGGGGAGTCCAGCTTGACAGCCAGGGCAATGAGCGCGAAAACGGGAGCGCATACAAGCAAACCGATCGTGGCGCAGGTCAAGTCGAAGAGGCGCTTCATCGGGCCGTGATCAATTGCGCGGCCGTTGTTGCGACGCGCTCGGCATCGGCATCAGTCATGCAGGAGTAGAGTGGGAGGCTGACCATGCGTTCGTAAGCCTTCTGCGATGAAGGGAACATTTCGGGCGTCAATTGGTAACGGTCACGCCAATACGGTTGGAGATGCAGTGGGACGTAGTGAACGCTGCATCCGATACCGGCCTGTGCCATGTTGGCGATGAAACTGTCGCGGTCGATTGCACAGTCATCGTCCAGCCGGATTACATATAGGTGCCACGCATGTTCGTCATTCGGCAGGTGCGGGGTTGGCGCATTGCGCGGACCGGGAACACCGGGACGCGGGGGCAGGATGACAGGCAATGAAGTCAGGGCCGCATCGAATCGTTGCGCAATCGCATGGCGTCTATCGCGCATTTGCTGCACACGCTTTAACTGTACTCGGCCCAGGGCAGCGCTCAGGTCCGGCATGTTGTATTTAAAGCCGGGCGCGACGATCTCATAGAACCACGCTGGTTTTTTTGAAGTGAAGCGGTCGAACGCATCCCGATCGATGCCGTGCAAACGCATTACCTTGCAGCGTTTTGCAATGGCCGGGTCGCGCGTGACAACCATGCCTCCTTCGCCCGTGGCCAGGGTTTTTGTGGCATAGAAGCTGTAGACGGTAGCGTCGCTTTCCAGGCTGCCAATCCGTTGGCCCTGCCACGTTGCGGGGAGGGAGTGGGCTGCATCCTCAATGATCTTCAACCCATGCTTGCGCGCAATCGAAAAAATAGCGCTCATGTCGCAAGACAAACCGCCGTAATGCACGGGGACGATAGCCTTGGTGCGCGGAGTGATGGCGTGTTCGATGGCCTCGGGACTGATGCACAGGGTCGCCGGATCGATGTCCACAAGAACGGGCTCGGCTCCGAGATAGCGTGCCACCTCCGCGCTGGCGGTGAACGTATGGGTGGTGGTGATGACTTCGTCGCCCGGTCCTATTCCGATTGCTTCCAAGGCCAGATGCAGACCTGCCGTAGCGGAATTGACGGCTATCGCCTGGAGTTCGCCACCGCCGAGGTAGTCCTTGAATTCCTCTTCGAATGCCTTGGCGTTGGGGCCGGTAGTCAGCCAGCCCGACCGCATCGTCTGCACGACCGCATCAATTTCAGGCTCGCCGATATCTGGCAGAGCGAAGGGGATAAAGGGTGCAGGGCTCATATGCTGGTCAGACTCTCGATGAATTGATCGGCCAGGACAGGGTAGGCATGGTTGGCTCGTACATAGGCTTGTCCGCGTTGGCCGATCAGCCTGCGGGCCTCTTTGGGCATGGCGGCGATCTGTGAAACCGCAACTGCGATTGCGTGGGAGTCGGCTGCGGGTACTGATATGCCGCAGTTCGCGGTTTTTACGAGGTCGTACTCGGGCGTGTTGATCGAATGGACGATAGGCAAGCCAGCCAGCATGTAGTCGAACAGCTTGTTGGGGCTTGTGCCATACATATAGAGTGGGCTGGGAGACAGGCCGATGAACGCCATATCCGTGCGCTGCAGCAACGTGGAAACGCAGGCCTTGGGTACAGGGTCCAGGAAAAGGACATTCCGGCATTTCAGCTTTGCCGCCGTTGAGATGAGGGCCGGCTTCAATGGTCCGTTGCCCACCAGTACGAAACCGATGTCTGCTACTGCTGGATCACTCGCGGCTGCGATCAGATGGTCCAGCGCGTTTGCCACGCCATGTCCTCCCACATACGCGCACAGCGTCGTGTAGCGGGAAGCGAATTCTTCCAGTTGCCGGTTGGCTTCGGCGGGTAGCGGCTGTTTCTCCAGTTCGGGGCTGAACCCGTTCGGCACATGCGCGAATTTTCCAGGCTGCAGGCCACGGCCGCGCAGGTACTTCTCAGTGCCGGGCAAAATCGAAATGACCTTGTCCGCATGCTTGCACGCGTAGTCTTCGGCAAGCTGCATGGAGTAGATCATGGGGTGCCATCGGTTGTGTCCTCCCAACTGGATGGGGGTCAGCGGCCAGAGGTCATGCACTTCATGCACCAGCTTGGCCTTGGCCAGGCGGGCAATGCGGGCGGCCGGCCAGATATCGTACGGATAGGTCGAGGACGCAATAACCACGTCCGGCTTCCAGGCTGCTAGTTCTTTGCTGCGCGCCGCGAGCATGGAGGTGAACTGCAGCATGTTGATCAGCCGCCCGAAGCCATTTCCCTGGTAGGGCCTATTGCGCAGCCAAAGGTATTCGACGGTACCCACCCGCTCGAGCAGGGTTCGCTCGGTGAGTACGGGTTGCCGTTGGCGAACATGCGAGTAGCTACTCGCGACTATGCGGACATTGTGACCCCTGGCTATCCAGGACTCTGCCAGATGGAACGGCCGAAATTCCATCCCATGATGAGGAGAGCCGGCGTAATGATTGATGAGCAGCAGGTTCACAAAGGTTTTCTTATCCAGCAAAGTAAATGCGTGCGCAAGGGCCGGAGTACATTCACGTAGTCATATAGCCAAGCTGGCAGTCGACGCGCAATGGGCGGCGCCAGTGTCAGGCGCCGAGAAACAATATCCGCCAATGGGAATAGTTCTCGAACTCGTTTTCGTGGAACGCCAACTACATCCGGATTGCGGGGGTTATTGTAAGTGAAGTCGTACCAAAGTATTGCGCCTCCGGGCCGAGTCCAAGACCACATCTTGGCCGCGAGTTCCTGTTGAAAGTCCGGATCCAGCAAGGAAGTGAACACCGTTGATTGATAAACGATGTCAAAACTCCCGGGAGGATACGGCAACTCACAGGCATCGCCGGAAAGGATCATGGTGGCGGCGGGGAGGCGGTGACGCGAGGATGCAACACGCTTGGGCAGAAGTTCGCTTCCCACCAGATTGGCGGGATCCAGTCCCAATCGGATCAGCATCAAAAGATTGTCACCATTTCCGCAGCCCACCTCGAGCACGCGCGCCTCCGAAAGAGGTACCTGTAACTCTTTGACGAGCGTGGCGGCGATCGCGCGCTCACGCTCCTGCATGCTCTTCAAATTAACTGGATTTGTGGGCAGATAGACTGACTTATGAGCGTCAGCCATTCGTCTAGCGTATTGCTGCTTAATCGCTTCGACTTGGTCTGGAGAATTCATGGCGGTATCTGCTGGGATGGGAGCTGAATTCTAGCTTACACCGCCGTTCTAGTTTACTACAAGATTGAAATATAAAATATAATTATCGGTCCGGCAATAGGGGCGCAGGCATGACTGGTACAGTTTTTTGGATTTGTTTCATTTTGGTTGCAATGGCATTTTTTTTGCTGGCGCGACACGTTGCGCGGATAGACATAATGCAACTGTCTGCCCCTTCCCTGGTCTTGGTGTCCCTTTTTATGTTTGGTTTTCTGGGGTACGCCCAGGCATATTATGAACTGGACGCGGGCGGCGATTTTCGCGGCATGGTCGACAGGCATCTGCTGGATCGTATGTTTATTTACGCCAGCTATTCCATAATTATGGTCGTGCTGGGCTACGCTCTGGCCCGGAGGGCGCTCCCCGCTTGGTTAAGGCCGCCGGCGGGAGAGAGCTTTCGGAATATTTCCGAGTCAAGGGGCGAATTCCTCATGATTATCGCCTTAACCCTCATTTCCGTTCTGGTGTTGCTCAGGGTTCTTTACCTAGCTCCCGTAATCGCCATATTCGAGGCCTTCAAGGATAATGCCCTGGAGGCTCGGCTTGCCGCGCGAAGTGAGATGTTTTACGATTTTCCCGGCAAGCTCTGGTGGTATTCATTATTCTACAGCTCTTTTCTTTCGGTTTGCTGTTGGGCCGCATTCGCACGGGTTTTGCTGAAATTCGATTGGAAGAGAGTCGCAGTCTTCATTGCAATATTTATCCCTGCATTTTTTGCGGCGATAATGACTACTGCCAAGGCGCCGGGCGCGTGGTTATTGATTGGTTTGGTCTTGACCGCGATTGTCGTGAAGGGTGCAGGTAGAGTTAGCATAAAAGCAGTGTTGAGCGCGCTGTTGGCCGGGTTGCTTTTTCTCGGCGCTGCGTTTTATCTTGTAGGTGTTCCGGATTATACAAAAAAAGATCTGACATCCCGCACATCAAAGACTCTCGGAATTCTTGTTTCCGATATATATTCGAGAGCGATTGGCGCGGAGGTAATGACATTCTATTATTATATGGAAATATTTCCGAACAAGGTTGATTATCTCCATGGCAGATCGTTGCCCAATCCACGCAATATTTTTCCTTTTGAACCTTATTCCTTGTCCCGAGAGGTCATGAAAATCGTACATCCGGGAATGGAGGAAAAAACTGGGCGTATCGGTAGCGCGCCTACTGCGTATTGGGGGGAGCTTTACGCGAATTTTGGGCCGCTTGGAGTATTCTTGCCCTTCTCCTTGCTGGTAGGTATGGCGGTATATGGTCTAGGCGGATTGTATACTCATTGCGCCCGTAACCCTCTAGGGGTCGGGTGTTATGTCTGGCTGTTGCTGCATTTAAAGGATCTGCCTGTAACTTCGATGTTCCAAGTTTTTGTGAACATCGATCTTTTCTTCGTCACATTGGTGGCACTGGCCGCCTGGTATGTCGGAAGACGAGGGCCTCATTTAGTCGAGGCGCTACCTTTTGGGTTTCGAGAAAAGTAGTACGACATAGCCAAGTAAATAGCATACATGCCGGCATAGGAAATGCTGAAAATTCCAATCGACCGTTCCGGGGTGGATGGCAGCAAGAAGCTGGCAAGTGCCACCATTAGCGCTCCAATTTGCCACGCAAGGTCGTAGTGTTGCTTCTGGGCGATATAAATCGTATATCCGAGTGGGCTCGCAATGAAGCCCATATAGAACATGGGTATCAGCAGCCGAGCATAGACACCTGATTGTCTCCATGCCTCTCCGAATACAAAGCCGAAAAGGACTTCGCTGAACAGCCACAGCGCCGCAAACGGGGGCAAAGCGATCAGGGCCAGGGTAATGAATGTTCTGCGATAAATGTCGCGGCAGTTGCCTTTTTCGCGATAATCACGTGCTGCCTGCTCTTTGAAAACATCAAGAACCGAGTTCGACAGCAGCGAGATGGGAGCGGCCATGGCGCGCGTAGTCATTCCGTACCATCCGACAACATCTGCGCCGTATCGCGAACTCATCAGGATAAGTGGTAGTTGGCTGACCAAAGTATTGATAAGGTCCGAAGGCAAGGAGAACTTCGGAAATTGGGCGTACTGCCTGGCTGCCCGCCACATTGCCCGCCGCTTGCCTTTCATGCAGCTTGCCAGCCATTGGCGGTCGATGAGCATGAGTAGCAGGGCCGTTCCGAGCATAATGCCCAGAGTCTGCCCATAGATCAGGCCGGCGCTTCCAGATAGCACCCAGGCGCCAGCAAATTGCAGCAACGCCACACTAGCGGCAGCGGCCAAACGGGAGAGACCGAGTCGAGAGAATTGCCTATGTAGCACCAGGACATTCCCGAATGTCTTTTGCAAAGCCATGAAAAAAATCGCTACCACGAGCGCAGGGAGAAACGAAACCACCGCGACGGGTGCCATATCGGACATCCAGTCCAGCACGAAAAGCACGCCACCGCTCGCAAGTGCGAACCAGAATGCCACGTGGCCTATGAGCTTGACGAGGTCCCTCGCTTCGTGTTCCGACTTGATCGCGAACATTGCCAGTTCGTAACGCCCGGTGGCTACCACAACTCCGATCGTGACGAACGAGATCCATACGTTGAAATGCCCCATTTCTGCGGGGCTATAAAGGCGGACCAGCACCAGCATGGAGCCGATGGTAATGGCCTGCGCGCCGAGGGTTCCCAGGAATACTCGGATAACCCGTTGGAAGAATTCGCCGGAAAGAAAGCGCATAGAATCCGCGGCTAGTGTTTTGCTTGCGAGCCGGAAGGTAACAAGTGCCGGTAGATCGCCTTTAGGCGTTCGGCTTCGTGGGACCAGTCCAACGTACCCTGAAGAGCCTTTACGCCTTCGCGGCATCGCGCTACAGAATTGTGCGATAACTGGTCGACGATTGCGGCGATGGCTTGCGGTTCGACGGCACACGTCCATCCGGCCTCAGCCTGTTCGAGCAGCGCTTTTTGATCTGGCAGGTCGGCGGTAATTACTGGCAGCCCCGCCTGGAGACTTTCGAATAATTTGTTTGGTAACGAATAGCGATAGCTGAGGCATGTCTCTTCGATAAGGCACATGCCCACGTCGGCACCCGCCGCACGATTCAAGACCTCGCGCATCGGCACCGGCGGGCGCAGATGTATATTCGAAACGCGCTGTTCAATTTTGCGGATATCGGATTCGAAAGCGCCTGCGCCCATGAATAACAAATGATGCCTGCATTCTTCGCGATCGAATGCCTTGAGCATGGCCGGAATGCCACGGCTTTGCGTCAGGCCGCCAATGAAGATAAATAGGAGTGCATCTTCGGGGAGGGCCAATTCTTCCCGCCAAGGATAGGGAGTCAGCGTGGGCGGCGCCAGCGGGACATTTCGCACGAGCACGACAGGCGTATCGGGATACCTCTGGCGATACCAGCGCTCAATGGACGGGCTCACGACCAGCACAGCGTCACAATGCTTGATTAATGTTTGTTCCAACCAGCGGGCGATACGTTGGCGTCTGCCATGCAGGCCGTATTTTTCTGTTTCCAGTTCGTGGGCATCGTAGACGAGACGAGCGCCGGTCATGGATTTCAACAGGCATGCCAGAAGCAACGGCAGCATACTGTGGCAATGGATGATCGCGACTTTCGTGCGACGGTATTCCCGAATAATGCGCCAGCTCCATTCCACGTATTTGACGGCCTGCGCCAGGAAATTCTTGGGAAGTACCCGTCGACTACGAATCGGCACACGCCACAATTTACGATCCGGTCGGCCGAGAGTCTCTCGCTCAGGAAGACCGGGGTCGCCGAACGCGACAATTTCCACCTGGTCCACTAAGCCGGCGTCCAGCAGGGAATCGGTTTCTTTGTAGGTGCGCGACTCAAACTTGAAATCGATGCCGAACAAGTGGAGGTTGAGCAGGCTCATGGGCGGGGGGGGATAATGTCAGCGTTCTGCGAACAAGGTTTCGAGCTGTGAATAAGGAGGGTAGGTGATGAGAACCGCACGGTGTTTGCCATGAAATACAAACATGCTGCCGGCGCTCGCAGCCGACGCCCCTGCTTTGCGGGCTTCCAGAAAGTCGTTCGGGACCGCGGCGCCGCCGCTGGCGACCACGGGAATCGAGACAGCCTCGCTCACCGCTTTGATGAGCGCGAGGTCGTAGCCTCCCATGCAGCCGTCCCGGTCGATCGAAGTCAACAGAATTTCACCCGCGCCCGCCGCTTCCATGCGTTGTGCGTACTGGACGGGGTCGTTGGCGGTGCCGACAGTGCCGGCCTGAGTCCAGACCGTGTATTTCCCGAACAAATTGCGCTTTACGTCGATAGAAGCCACGACGCTTTGACTGCCCGCGCTGTCCGCAATGCGGCTGAGCAACTCCGGCTCGACCGCTGCATGGGAGTTGATTATGACCTTTTCCACTCCCAGCTTGAACAGTCTTTGGGCTTGGTCCGCGCGAGTGATGCCGCCGCCGTAGGCAAATGGCATGAAGGCCTCGCTTGCAATGTCCTGGAGCAGGTCGTAGTCGGGCTCGCGTTTGCCGAGGGTGCAGGCAATATCCAGGAAGACCAGTTCGTCAACTTCCTTTTCGTTGAAGATGCGAACGGCATTAATCGGGTCGCCGATATAGACCGGATTCTTGAATTTCTTTGTCTTTACCAATCCCCCGTTTTTCAGCAATAAGCACGGAATGACACGAGTGCGAAGCATGACTTACATCCCGGCGAAGTTTCGAAGTAACTGCATTCCGAAGCGGTGGCTCTTCTCCGGATGAAATTGCGCGCCAATGACATTGCCTCGTTGGACCATGCTGGTAAATTTGCCACCATAATCTGTCATGGCCAAGTTATCCTGAGGATCGGCGCACACTACGTGGTAGCTGTGCACGAAATAGAATCTCGATTGCTGTTCGGTCAAGCCAGCCAGGATTGGACTGTCTTGTTCCGGATAAATGAAATTCCAGCCCATATGAGGCACTTTCAGATGTCTGGCCACTGGAAAGCGGAACAAATGGCTGCGGGCATCGATAAAACCCAGGCCAGGAAGTTTCCCCTCCTCGCTACCGTTGCCCAGCAGTTGCATCCCGAGGCAGATCCCCAGGATGGGAATGCGCACCTGCAGAGCTTGGTGTTTTAGAGGTTCGATAAGTTCGCGTCGCGCGAGCTCCTGCATGGCCACATCAAATGCTCCTACGCCTGGCAGGAGGATCTTGTCGGCCACAAGAATCTCTTCTGGGGTCGTGACCAATTGTGCCGGAACATTGATCTTGCGGAACATATTCAAGATCGAGCCCAGATTGCCTAAGCCATAGTCGACGACGGAAATCATGGAGTTTTCCAAAGAGAAGGGATGGAGCGGTTCAACCGTAGCTCTTTATTCTGCGCCCAAGCAGAGTCGACAGAAACTGTTTTCCCGAGCGGATCGCCTGATACAGGCGATCCTGATTGGCGTACTCGGAATAATGATGGCCAGGCGGCTGCATAAGCGCTTCGAATTCATCGGCGGAAAAGCCCAGCTTTTTTGCGATGTATGCTTTGTCCTGGCGTAATTCTTCCGGATCGTACAAAGGCTCTTCCAGCGCTGCCAGCGCGGCCGCGCGGTCCAACTCTCCAGACAGGATGCGGCTGGCCAAGTGGGCGCGCCGCTTGTCATAACCGAATTTGTAGGGAAGATAATGATTCTGGAAAAAACGGGTAAACACTGATTCGCCGTGTTTACGGCCGTAATCTCGATATCCGACAGTGTCCTGCAGGTATTCGAGCGCTGCCGACTTACTGTAGGGCATGAAGTTGAGCGGGCGCAGCACATCCATTTTCTTTATGAATGGATAGTAAAAATAATACTGCATGAAGTTGATGATCGGAAAACTCTTCAGCGACTTCGTGCCATGTTTGCGATGGATCGCTTTGAGGTTGATCGCGTCCATCGCATTGTGCCCCCAAGCAACCGGGAGCACCGATTCTGTGGCGATATTGCCGCCGCTGATCACATAGCGGATGTCGTTTTTAACCGCAAAATGATAAAGGGCGCCAAAAAATGCGTGGTCTTGCGGCACGTCCTGATTCGCAACCCCTGCTTTTAGATAGGCAGCCTGCAGGTCACGCATGACTTCCCAGTCGATGACGTGGGTATGTAAATCATAATTGCAGTGTTTGACGATGCGCTCGATATTGTGAACGGCGAGTTCGCTATTCCAACCGGCGTCGACATGAACCACGAGAGGGCGCAGCCCCAATTCCTGGACGCGCAGCGCCAGATACGAACTATCGATGCCTCCACTGAGCCCGAGAATGCAGTCGTACTCGTGTTTGGCGCGCTCGTTTCGAATGGCGTCAACGCGCTGCCGCAATCTCCGTGCCCCTTCCGCGTTTGGGAACCATTGCTGGGACGTTACATTGTCGAACGTATTGCAGTAGGAGCAGACGCCCTGGTGATCGAACGTGATATTCGGATCGGACGTGTCCATGACGCAGCGTGTACAAATCCGGTAGTCGAGTATGGGCATGGCGGCAAGAGACCTGGGGAAGGCGGTGTCGATTTTAGGAGGTTTTGCTGGCCCGTAAGGCCAAATGATCGTAAGCGGTTATGAGGCTTGTTTCCTCGGCTTCCCAGTTGTAGTCGTCCAGGACTGCCTGTCTGCCATTGGCGGCCATTCTGGCCAAGCTGTCAGCATCGGAAAGCATGTCGTTTATCGTTGTTGCGATTTTGCGGGGGTCGTCGTAGTCGACGCACATGCCGCAGCGAGCCTTGTCCAGAATGGAACGCCACAGCGGGAAATTGGAAGCCAGCACAGGCACTCCCGACGACATGTACTCGAACATCTTCGTTGGCATGGAGGCAAGGTGGTTGGGCGTGGGATACAGCACCACGAGGCCGATCTGACTCTGGGCCAGAATGTTGCGCACCCCATCGCGATCCACTACGCCACGATAGTCGACCTTTGCCCAGCCCGGCATGGATTTCAACTCTGTTTCGAGTTGGGCATCTGCCATGATACCCGCCAGGATCAGGCGGGCATCCGTGAATTCCATCGCGGCAACCATTTCCACTGCGCCACGTGTACGTGTAATGCTGCCGACATAGCAAATGTTTCGGTGCGCGCCGGCCTTTGCGGCAGTTGGGCCAGCGACGGCCGGCGCCAACTCATCACGAAAAGGATAATTGTTGACGTTGAACGATCCGTTGTTGAGGTCAAGGAAGCGCGCAGTAATGTGTGGCGTGGCGCAAATCACGGCATCCATGCGCCTGGCCGCGAAATTCTCGAGCTTCTCGAACGCCACGGATACCATGCGGCGCAACGGAAAAGGAATCCAGGGCTTGGCCATGATCTGGCGCGGGACATCTTCGTGAGCATCGTAGACTACCGTCCGTCCTATCCAGTGGAGAAGCAGACCAACGGGAAGGAGTTCTGGGTCGTGAAAGTGATAAATGTCCGCCTTTAAGCCGAGGGCGACACGGAGCAGGCGCAGCGGTTGCACCAGCATTCTCCGCGCCCGCCCCGCTACTGTTCCTATATCGTGAAAGTGCACGCCGTCTCGGGTTTCAGGGCCCTTGCCGTCCGCCACAACCAAATGAACGTCATAGCCGTGTCTGGCAAGCGCGCGGCTTTCCTTGTGATAGATACGGATGTCGTAGCGAGGATGCGCCGTCGTGAGTTGAGCAATGCGTGTCATGAAGCGGATGAGGCCAGCAAGCCGGGGCGACTGGCTGCCGGTCTTTCTAAAAATTCCCAATAGGGTGGCCACGACCCCGAAAGGGCTAGGCGCTCAAGGTTTCCACTATTCGCTGAGCTGCGTTACCCGAGCCGTAGGGCTGGATCTCCCGCGGTGTGGAGCTCAGGGCGCGAGCGATCGCGGTCGTAATTTCATGCGCGGATGCTGGGGGGATGAGATGGTTCCAGCCGGCTTCCACCAGTTCCACCCATTCCGTCTCATCGCGCAAGGTAATACAGGGCACGCGGTGGAAGAACGCTTCCTTCTGGACGCCACCCGAATCCGTGATGATTAGCCGAGCGTATTTCTCCAGTTGGACCATATCGATATAGCCAATTGGGTCTGTCAGCTTAACTGTGCCGGCGACCGTCGACAGCAATCCAGCCTGGTCCAGGAGATTGCGGGTTCGAGGATGCAGCGGCCAAACGATTGGAATGTCCTTGGATGCCGCCGTTAGCGCTCGGAGGATGGCAGCAAGTCGCTGAGGATCGTCCGTATTTTCGGCTCGGTGGATCGTGGTGAGTATAAAGCTACGGGCTTTCAACCCCAGTTTTTGCATGAGGCCGTCCTGGTCGTCGACGCGGGAACCATGATGCAAAGCCACGTCCAGCATGACGTCTCCGACTTCGAAGATATTGGCGTTGTTCGCGCCTTCGCTGAGCAAGTGGGCGGTAGCAGTTTCGGTGGGAGTGAACAGCCAGCGCGAGATGCGATCCGTCAGGATCCGATTGACCTCTTCGGGCATGCGCAAGTTGAACGAACGGAGGCCGGCCTCCACATGGGCGACCGGGATATGCTGTTTTACAGCCGCGAGCGCGCCAGCGAGGGTCGAGTTGGTATCACCGTAGACCATCACCAGATCAGGCCGCACCTGCTGCATGATGCGTTCAAGCGCAACCAGCATGCGTCCGGTCATGTCGCCATGGCTGCCGCCATGGATGTTCAGGGAATGGGCAGGCTTCTCTATGCCCAACTCCCTGAAAAAAATATCCGACATGTTGGTGTCGAAGTGCTGGCCGGTGTGTACGACCACTTCGTTCAACTGAGGCGTTTGCGAAATCGCTGCCGAAATGACGCTAGCCTTGATGAACTGCGGACGCGCGCCCAGGACGGTCAATACGGTCTTCGTCATGAAATCAGTGCGAAAGAGCGGCGCGCAAGGCGGCGATGATGGTGTCCTGCGTCGCGGTATCGAGGTCTGGATGCATCGGCAGACTCATGACGCGGGCTGCTAGCTGATCCGAAATAGGCGTTTCGTTCTCGCCAGCACAGAATTGTGCATAGGCGGGTTGAGTATGAATCGGCCTGGGGTAGTGCACGGCCGTCGGAATGCCGGCTTCCTTCAGGTGCGCGATCACGGCTTCGCGGTTGGGCACCATGACGGTGAACTGGGCCCAGACGCTGTCGCGATCCGGACGCACAGTGACCGTACGCGCACCGCCCGGCAGGTCAGCCAGCAGTTGCTGGTAGCGAGCACCGATCTTGATGCGCTGCTCCACTTCCCACTCGAAACGTTCCAGCTTGCCCAGCACCACGGCGCATTGCAGCGTGTCCATGCGGCCACCCACGCCGATGCGCGAGTGGTAGTAGCGGGCCGATTGGCCGTGCACACGGATCTCGCGCATGGCTTGCGCCAGGGCGTCGTCATTGGTAAACAGCGCACCGCCGTCGCCATAGCAGCCCAGGGGCTTGCTGGGGAAGAAGCTGGTGCAGCCGATCTTGGACAGGTTGCAGCTCTTCTTGCCCTTGTAGGTGGCGCCGAAGCTCTGCGCGGCGTCTTCAATGACGGCGATGCCGTGCTTGTCGGCGATGGCATTGACCTCGTCCATGTCGCCGCATTGGCCGTACAGCGACACCGGGATGATGGCCTTGGTGCGCGGCGTGATCTTGGCTTCGATCTCGGAAACCTTGATGTTGCAAGTGTCGGGCTCGACGTCCACGAACACGGGCACGGCGCCCAGCAGCACGATGACTTCCGCCGTCGCCACGAATGTGAACGAGGTAGTGATGACCTCGTCGCCGGCCTTTACTCCCAGCGCCATCAGCGCGATCAGCAGCGCCTCGGTGCCGGAGGCGACCGTGACGCAATGCTTGGCACCGGTATACGCGCACAGCGCGGCTTCCAGTTCCTTGACCTCGGGCCCCATGATGTACTGGCCGTGGTCGAGCACGGCCTGGATGCGGGCGTTGATCGGGTCGCGCAGGACTTGGTATTGCTTCTTCAGGTCAATGAATTGCATGTTGTCTCACACCAATTGGCACACGCCGTCTTTGAGCAGGTATTGGTCGCCGGTTGCGGGGCAGGTGGTCTGCCCGTTGCCGGTCAGCGGCAGGTCCAGTTGTTCCCCGTGGCGGCTCATCCAGCCAATCTGGCGGGCGGGCACGCCCACCACCAGGGCGAAGTCGGGCACGTCGCGGTTCACGACGGCGCCAGCGCCGACGAAGGCGTAGCGGCCCACGGTCGAGCCGCACACGATGGTGCAGTTGGCGCCCAGGGTTGCGCCCTGGCGCACGATCGTGTCGCGGTACTCGTTCTTGCGTTCGATGGCCGCGCGCGGGTTGTACACGTTGGTGAAGACCATGCTGGGGCCGCAGAACACGTCGTCTTCAAGTGTCACGTTGTCGTAGACGGAGACGTTGTTCTGGATCTTGACGCGGTTGCCGATCTTGACGCGGTTGCCGACGTAGACGTTCTGGCCCAACGAACAGGCCTCGCCGATGACGGCGCCGCCCGACACATGAACCCAGTGCCAGACGCGGGTGCCGGCGCCGATTTGTGCGCCGTCGTCGACGATGGCGGTGGAATGGATGCTCATGATGGTCAATCCAGCGGCAACGGCACGCGCAGGCCATCGCGCGCGGAACGGTAGATGGCGGTCAGCAGGGCCAGCGACTGCAGGCCTTCGCGTCCGTCGGTCTCGGGTTCGCACTCGCCGCGCAGCACGCGGATGACGTTGTCGTAATAGAGCGGATGGCCGAAGCCATACACCGAGGTGGTCTCGTAGTTGGCTTCGCGGATCTTGGCGTCGTCGGGATGCTCGTCGGCGAACTTCCATTCGTCGATGCGGTTGACGGCCACGCCGCCCACGCGCACGGTGCCCTTTTCGCCCAGGATGGTGATCGAGCCTTCCAGGTTCTGCGGATAGGTCAGCATGGTGACGTTGATCGAACCCATGGCGCCATGGCGCCAGCGGATCGCGGCCACGCCCGTGTCTTCGGCTTCGATGCGGCGGGCCAGCGTGGCGGTGTAGGCATACACGCTTTCCACGGGGCCGACCAGCCAGTCAAGCAGGTCGACATAATGGCTGGCCTGGTTCATGAAGGCGCCGCCGTCCCACTCCCATTTGCCGCGCCAGCGGGCGGCATCGTAATAATCCTGTGGACGGGTCCAGAACACATTGACCGTGACCATATAGATACGGCCGAAACGGCCGTTTTCGATGGCCTTCTTGAGCAGCTGCAGCGTGGCGTTGCGACGGTTCTGCTTGACGACGAACAGGCGCACGCCGGCTTCGTCGCAGGCCTTGACCATGCGCTTGCCGTCTTCCCAGCGCGTCGCCATCGGCTTTTCGCTGACCACGTGGCGGCCCGATTGCGCCACTTCGATCGCTTGCCAGGGATGCAGGCCGGACGGCGTGGCCAGAATGACCGCGTCTGCGGTGGTATGCGCCAGCATTTCCGTCAGGGACGAGAACGGTCGGGCGCCGGTGGCTTCCGCGGCGGCTTTCAGCGCGGCGGGATTAGTGTCACAGACGTCCACGAGCTCGGCGCGATCGCTGTGTTGCGCGATGGCGCCGATATGGTTCTTGGAAATGCGCCCACATCCTACCAGGGCGAAACGGACCTTGCGGTCGGTAACTGGATCAGCGGTCATCGGGAGATTAGGTTGTTTTGTTGTAAATTGCCGGGATAATTCGACAGCCCCTCCCGGAATAGAGCGTAATAATACTTTAAGACCGGGTAGGGGCACGAGCGCACAAATCCGCCATTTCCAATCGATGCCAACTCGCATTCTCATTGTCCGCACGTCGTCACTCGGCGATCTGGTGCACATGCTGCCCGCCATCTCCGACATCGCCCGCCATGTGCCGGACGCTGAAATCGACTGGATCGCCGAAGAGGCTTTCGCCGAGATCCCCGCATGGCATCCAGCGGTTGGCGAGGTCATCAAGGTGGCCCACCGCCGCTGGCGCAAGGCCTGGTGGTCGGCGCAGGTCCGGGCCGAGCGCAAGGCCTTGCGCGAGCGCTTGCGCGCCAAGCAATACGATATCGTGCTGGACATGCAGGCCCTGCTGAAGTCCGCGTGGCTGGTGCGCCAGGCGCGCGGGGTGCGCCACGGGCTCGATTGGCGGTCGGCGCGCGAGCCGCTGGCATCGCTGTTTTATAACGTCCGCCATCGGGTGGAGTTCTGGCAGCCGGCGGTCATTCGCCAACGCAAGCTGGCAGCGTTGACATTCGGTTACCAGTACGGGGGGCAACCCGATTTCGGCCTGCAGGCGTTTTCGCGCCAGGGGGGGCAGGGCGGTGTCGCCGATTCGGTCCACGAGGTGTCCGCCGGCGGATTGGACGCCACCGAACTGCCACGCCTGCACCATCTGGACAACGACCGCGGCTACGCCGTGATCATGCCGTCGGCCAGCCGCGACGACAAACTATGGCCCGAGGACGACTGGCGCGCGGTGTTCCGGCGCCTGCGCGATGCCGGCTGTGCGCTCAAGCTGCTGGCCGGCAACGACCAGGAGGCCGAGCGCGCCCGGCTGCTGGTGGCCGGCATGGAGGACGTCGAGGTGATGCCGCGCATGGATCTGACCTCGGTTGCCCGGCTGCTGGCCGGAGCGCGCCTCATGGTCGGCCTGGACAGCGGCCTGACCCATCTGTCGGCCGCGCTGGGACGGCCCACCATTGGCATCTACCGCGCGTCCACGCCGGTGCGCACGCCCCTGGTCGGGTCGAATTACACCGCCAGCCTGGGCGACCGTGGCGCCTCGCCGTCGCGCGAGGCCGTCATGGCTTCGGTGGAGCAGGCGTTGGCTGCGCGCTGATGAACCGTCTGGTCTACACCTTCGGGCTGCGGGCGCTGGCACCCCTGGTCTGGTTGTGGATGGCCCGGCGCGCCAGACGCGCAGGGGGCGAGTGGCAGATCTTTTCTCCGGAACGATTCGGCCGGGCCGGTCCTGTCGGGGCCAGGCCCGATCCCGCCGCGACGGTCAGGTGGGACGGGGCGCCGGTATGGGTGCACGCCGTCAGCCTGGGCGAGACGCGTGCCGCGCAGCCGCTGTTGCAGGCCCTGCTCGATCGCGGCCTGCCGGTGCTGCTGACGCACATCACCGCCACCGGCCGTGCCGAAGGCGCGCGCCTGTTCGCCGACGCCATCGCCCAAGGCCAATTGCGCCAAGCCTGGCTGCCCTATGATTTTCCCGGCGCCACGCGCCGCTTCCTGGCCGCGACCAAGCCGCGCTGCGGCATTCTGATAGAACGCGAGATCTGGCCGAACCTGCTGGCCGCCGCGCGTCGCGCGCGCTTGCCGATGGCGCTGGTGAGCGCTCGCTTCTCCGTGTCTTCGTTGCGCCAGGCCCGGCGCATGGGCGGGGTTATGCGCGAGGCGCTGGCCGGGTTGCAGGTGGTGCTGGCCCAATCCGCAACCGACGCCGAGCGGCTGGCCCAGGCCGGCGCGCCGCGGCCGGCGGTGTCCGGCAATCTCAAATTCGACCTGTCTTTGCCGGCGGACCAGGTAAGCGAAGGGCGGGCCTGGCGCGCGCGCCTGGGACGGCCGGTGATAGCCGTGGCGAGTACCCGCGAGGGCGAGGACGGGCCGTTCATCGATGCCATCAAGCGACTTGCGGGCGCGCCCGGCGGCCCTCTGTTCCTGCTGATACCGCGCCATCCGCAGCGTTTCGACGCCGCCGCCGCGCTGCTGGAACAGGCCGGGGTGGTTTATGTCAGGCGCTCAGGCGGGCAGGAACCGGATCCGCGCACGGCGGTTCTGCTGGGTGACACGCTGGGTGAGATGGCGTTCTATTACGCCGCCGCCGATGTGGCCGTGGTGGCGGGCAGTTTCGCGCCGCTGGGCGGGCAGAACCTGATCGAAGCCTGCGCCGCGGGCGTGCCGGTCATCGTCGGGCCACACACCTTCAATTTCCAGCAGGCCGCCAGCGATGCCATCGAGGCGGGGGCGGCGCAACGCCAGCCGGATCCTGGGCAGGCCGTGGCGGCCGCGCTGGCGCTGCTCGCCGACCCCGTCGCGCGGCAGGCGGCGGGTGAGTCGGCGCGGGCCTGGTTCGCCAGCCATGCCGGCGCCACCGCTCGGACCATGGACGCGCTGGCGCCCTGGTTGCGGTAAGGTCCGCGGTCCGTCAACCGCCTCCGGCGGGTTTGCGCGGCACCAGCGTGATGGCGCCCGGGTTCAGTTCCTGGCTGAAGCGGCGCGTGTCGCGCCCTTCGTCTTCCGGCCGTACGCCCAGCCAGCCCTGGCCGAGCGCATAGACCCCCAGGTTGGCCAGCAGGATCAGGATGAACAGCACTCGCATGACGCGGCCTCGCGAGGGTCAGGCGTCCGCGGCCGGGTTGGCGCGCGCCATGGCGGCCAACCCGTCCAGGACGGGGTGGTTCAGGTAGACCGGCACCGGAGCGGCGCCGAAGCCGCCGCCGGTGTCGGCCAGCAGGTGTTCGATTTCCTGGCGCACTTCCGGCCAGCCGCCGCCGGCGGCGAAGATCTGCGGCGCCTCGCCGTAGCGCTGGCGCCCGGCCAGCCACTGGCGCACGACCGCGCCGGCCTGCGCGGCGGCGATGCCGGAGGCGATGGCCTCATGGGTATCGGTGGGATAGGGCACGACCTGGCCATCGGCGATCGGCAGGTTGGCGGTGCCGTGCGCCAGCGCGTTGCGCATCATGGCCGGGCCCGGCAGGATCAGGCCGCCGGCGAAGACGTTGTCCGGTCCCACGGTGTCGATGGTGGTGGCGGTGCCGAAGCTCGCCAGCAGGAAGGGCGGATGCGCGCCTGGCAGGCGCGACAGCACCCCCAGCAGCGAGGCCCAGCGGTCCGCGCCCAGTTGCGACGGGGTCTTGTAGCAATTGACCAGCCCGAGGGTGGTGGGCTGGGAGGTGGCCCAGGCCACGGCGCAGCCGTGTCGTTGCAGGACGCCGGCAATGGCCGCGCCCCGGTCGGCGCCAGCCACGTTCACGCCCAGCGCCCGCGATGGCCGCCGCGGCAGGGCGGCGAGCCAGCGGTCCAGGGCGTCCAGGTCCAGGCCGTCGAAAGCGACCGTGGCCGGTTCGCGCGGCATGTCGGGGCTGGCAGGATCGAGCCAGCCCACCTTGAGGCGGCTGTTGCCGGAGTCGATGAGGATGATCATGCTTGCCGCCGAATCGAGATTTCACCAACCGAGATCGGGCTGGTGCCCTGCGGGGTCCGCAGCAGCAGGCGGCCCTGGCCGTCGACGCCACAGGCGGTGCCGCTAAGGATCACCTGGCCCTTGTCCAGCACGTTGATGGCGCGGCCGGCGAGTGCGTCCACTTGGTCGAAGCGCTGTGTAAAGGCGTCGAAGCCCTCGCGTTCGAGAGTGCGGACGGCCTCGTGCCAGGCAGTCGCCGCGGCGCAGACCAGGTCGGCGGCGGTAGCGGCGGGGCCTGGCGCGTGTTCGGTGACACAGGTCCAGTCCGCGATCTGGCGGCCCAGCGCCTGCGACAGCGCGTCGGCGTCGATCAGGTTCACGCCCATGCCGATGACCACCGTGTAGCCGGCTTCGCGGCCGCCCGGGTTGCGGGTGGTCTCGACCAGCACGCCGGCCAGCTTGGCATCGCGCCATTGCACGTCGTTGGGCCATTTCATGCAGAGGCCGTCGGCCCCCGGGCCCGCCACGGCGCGCAGCGCCTCGCAGGCGGCCAGGCCGGCCAGCGGCGACAGGGCCGGCAATTGCGCGGCCGGCAGGTGCACGTCGAAGGCGCACGAGAACATCAGCGCCGCGCCGACCCGGTTCTGCCAGGGGCGGCCGGCGCGGCCACGGCCGGTTTCCTGCAGATGGGTGCCCAGCAGCCAGGGTTTGCCGGCGTTGCCGCCGGCGCGGGCGCGCGCCAGCAGGTCGGCATTGGTCGAGCCGGTGGTGGCGGTCCAGGCGATGTCTTGGAAGGCGGGCAGGCGCGAACCCAGCATCCGGGCCAGGTCGTCTGGCGCGGGCAGGTCGATGGGGCGGACGTGAGCGGACATGGCGGCGATTGTAGGGCACGCGCGCGCTGGCTCGCGGTGTGCCAGCCCCTGCGTATATCATTGTGGATACATTTTGCATCGGTATTCCGCTACATGCCGCATTCCGCCTCGCCCGCCTCCCATGCCGCCACGCCCTTCCGCCAGGAAGCCGGCGTGTGCCATGTCGGGGGCGACTGGAGCGTGCTGGCGCTGGCCGAGCCAGGCGAGGTCGAGCGCCGCCGCGCGGCCATGGCCAAGGCGGCCGCTGGCGGTGTGCGCTGGGATCTGCAGGGCATCAGCCGCCTCGACACCATCGGCGCACTGCTGATCTGGCAGGCGTGGGGCGAGAAGCTGCCCGAGCGCGTGCGCTGGTCCGCCGGCCAGCAGGACGTATTCACCACCCTGGCCACCAACAAGGGCGGCCAGTCGGTCCCACCGCGTCCCGAACCGTCCTGGGGTTGGCTGCGCGCCCTCGGGGGCGGGGTGCTGCAGGCGGCCGAGAACGGCCGCGCACTGCTGATCATGCTGGGGCAGTTGGTGCTGGATCTGGGCGGCATGCTTAGGCGGCCGTCGCGCGGCCCATGGCGCGAGATTTCGGCCCAGGTCTACCGCACGGGGGCACAGGCGCTGGGCATCACCGCGCTGGTGGGTTTCCTGATCGGGGTGGTGCTGTCGTACCTGTCCGCCCAGCAGTTGCAGATGATTGGCGCCGACCGCTTCATCGTGCGGTTGCTGGGCGTGTCGATCGTGCGCGAGCTGGGGCCGGTGCTGGCGGCCATCCTGGTGGCGGGCCGCTCCGGCTCGGCCATCACCGCCCAGATCGGCGTGATGCGCGTCACACAGGAGCTGGACGCGATGCTGGTGATGGGCATTTCACATGGCCAGCGGCTGATCCTGCCGCGGGTGGTGGCGCTGGCCATCACCATGCCGCTGCTGGTGCTGTGGACCGACGCCATGGCGATCCTGGGCGGGATGCTGGCGGCCCAGGTGCAACTGGGCATCTCGGCGCAGTGGTTCGTGCAGTCGCTGCCGGACGCCATTTCCCTGACCAATTACTGGATCGGCATCCTGAAGGGCGTGACCTTCGGCATCCTGATCGCGTTGATCGCCTGCCATTTCGGCCTGCGCATCCAACCCAACACGGAAAGCCTGGGCCGCGGCACCACCACCTCGGTGGTGACCTCGATCACCGGCGTGATCCTGCTGGACGCCCTGTACGCGGTCATTTTCAGTTCGGTGGGCATCTGATGGCCGGCGCCGAGCAGCAACGCCTGTTTGCCGAGGACAACGTCACGGTCGCGCCCGTGATCACCGTGCGCGGCCTGCGCACGGCCTTTGGCGACCACGTGGTGCACGACAACCTGGATCTGACCGTCTTTCCCGGCGAGATCCTGGTGCTGGTGGGCGGTTCGGGCACGGGCAAGACGGTGCTGCTGCGGCAGATCATCGGTCTCGAACGACCCGCGGCCGGCACCATCCGGGTGCTGGGCAACACCTTGTCCGAGCTGACGCCCGGCGAGCGCCGGCGCCTGTCCTATCGCTGGGGCATGCTGTTCCAGGCGGGCGCGCTGTTCTCGGCGCTGTCGGTGTACGACAACGTCGCGCTGCCGCTGCGCGAGCTGCGCACGGTGCCGGAAGACCTGGTGCGCGATGTGGTGATGTGCCGCCTGGCGATGGTCGGCCTGTCGGCGCAGGATGCGGACAAGCGGCCCTCGGATCTTTCAGGCGGCATGGTCAAGCGCGTGGCGCTGGCGCGCGCGCTGTCGTTGGACCCGGAGCTGGTGTTCCTGGACGAACCCACGGCGGGGCTGGATCCGCTGCGCTCGGACGAATTCGTGGACCTGGTGCGCAGCCTGCACCGGCAGTTGGGATTCACCGTCGTCATGGTGACGCACGACCTGGACACGCTGCTCGCGCTGGCCACCCGTGTCGCCGTGCTGGCGGACAAGCGGGTGATCGTGTGCGATACGGTGCCGGAAGTGCTGAAGGTCGACCACCCGTTCATTCAAACTTTCTTCCTGGGCGAGCGCGGCTTGCGCGCGCTCGGGGACATGGCGCCGAAGGGAATGCATCATGGAAAACCGTAGTCACGCGCTCATGGCCGGCATCTTCACGCTGGTTCTGCTGGCCGCCGCGGCGTTGGTGGCCGTCTGGATCGGCCGCGACCGGACCAAACTGCAAGCCTATGAAATCGTGTCGGCCACTGCCGTCAGCGGCCTCAATCCGCAGTCGACCGTGCGCTACCAGGGCGTGCCTGTGGGCAAGGTGCAATCGCTGGCGTTGAACCCCGACAAGCCAGGCCAGGTGCGCATCCGCATCGGGGTGGCGCCGGGCACGCCGATCACGGAGTCGACCTGGGCCGAGCTGGGCGTGCAGGGCGTCACCGGGATGGCCAATGTGGAATTGCGCGACGATGGCAGTTCGCTCAAGCGCCTGGCTTCGAGCGACGCCAATCCGGCGGCGATCCCGTTGCGTCCGGGTTTTCTCGATCGCGTCGAGCAACGTGGCGGACGGCTCATTTCCAATGTGGAAGACGCCACCGAGCAGTTGCGGCGCCTGTTGAGCGAGCAGAATGTGCAGGCCCTGACCGCCAGCCTGCAGAACGCCGCCGACATCACCCAGTCGCTGAAAGATGCCAGCCGCGAGCTGGCCCCGGCGCTGGCCAAGCTGGGGCCGCTGGTCGATTCGCTCGACGGTACGTCGCGCCAGGCCGACCGCGCGGCGCGCGAAGTGGCCGATCTGGCGCGGCAGGCGCGGCAATCGCTGGCCGGCTTGAATGCGCCCGATGGCGCGCTGGCCGCCGCCACGCGCAGCTTGAACGAAATCGCCCTGGCAGCGTCGCGCCTGGATGGGGAGACGCTGCCGGCGGTTACCGGCATGGCGGCCAGCGTCAGCGAGGCCGCGCGCGGCGCCACCTTCACGCTGCGTCGCGTGGACAACACGCCGCAATCGTTATTGTTCGGGCCGCCGCCGGCCGTGCCCGGTCCCGGCGAGGCCGGGTTCACCGGCTTTGGGAGACAGCAGAAATGAAGATGCGTAGCGTGGTTCTGGTCCTGACCCTGGCGCTGGCGGGCTGCGGCGTGGGCCGCGTGGGTGCGCCGCCGGCAGTGTTCGACCTGGGCCTGGATGCCCGTCCGGCGCCGCAATTGCCGGCGCGCGAGCCGGTTGCGCTGGTGTTCTCGGCAGTGCCGGCGCTGTCGAGCACCGGCGTCATCTGGCGTGTCGGCGACAGCGCCGCGCCGCAAGCGTATGCCACTTATCGCTGGGCCTCGTCGCCGGCCGATCTGGTGCGCCAGCGCCTGATCGAGCGTCTCTCGCGCCAGGGGCCGGTGCTGGCCGAGCGCGCCAGCGGCCAGACGCCGCAATTGCAGGTCTACTTGTCGCAGTTCGAACAGGTGTTCACGCCCGACGGTTCGTCCAGCGAAGGCCGCGTGTTGCTGCAGGCGGTGCTGCTCGACGGTCGCAGCGTGGTGGGCCAGTTGCGTGTCGCCACGCAGGCGCCGGCGCCGACCCAGGACGCTGCCGGCGGCGTGGCCGCGTTGCGCCAGGCCACCGACGATGCCGCCGATCAGTTGGCGCGATGGCTCGCCACCCAGCCGAGGGCCGCGGCCCGGCCAGCCGGTTAACATTCCTTTTTTTCCAAGCAGCACGAGTCCGCCATGCCCGCAAGCACTGAAACCCAAGCCTTTACCGGAGCCGCCGGCCGCATCGACTGCGCGGTGGACTGGCCCGACGGCACGCCACGGGGCTGGGCCCTGGTGCTGCATCCGCATCCCTTGCAGGGCGGCGCACGCGAGAACAAGGTCGTGACCACGTTGTCGCGCGCCTGTGTGCAGCATGGGTTGGTGGCGGTGCGCCCCAATTTCCGCGGAGTCGGGCTGTCCGAGGGCGAGTTCGACAAATCCGTGGGCGAGACCCAGGACATGCTGGCGCTGGTCGCGCAGATGCGCGAGCGCCATCCTGAACTGGCGGCCGCGCCCTGGGTGCTGGCCGGCTTTTCCTTCGGCACGGCGGTGGCCGCGCAGGCCTACGCCGCGCTGGCCGACCAGGGCGATGCCGTGCTGCCGAGCGCGCTGATGCTGATGGGGCCCGCCGTCAACCGCTTCCAGTCGCATGAGGTCCAGGTGCCTGGCGATACGTTGATGGTGCACGGTGAACAGGACGAGGTCGTACCCCTGTCCGAGGCCATGGATTGGGCCCGGCCGCGTTCGATTCCGGTGGTGGTGATCCCGGGTGCCTCGCATTTTTTCCATGGCAAGCTGCTGGTGCTGCGCCAGTTGGTGCAGGCGCACCTGAAGGTCAAGCTTGACTGACCGAGTGCTGCCCCGCGCGAGGCGCGGCGTAGCATCAAGTTGCATGTTTTAAATGCCCGCGGAACCCATCCCGGGCCGGACGGGTCTTATCGACTGCCTATAATTGTCAGCCACCAGCCCCGCGCCGGCGGGCGTCTTTCCAGGACCCACGTTGCCGATGAAGAATTTGTCTTACCCCACTCACTCCCCCGTTGTCTTTGCCCGCCGAGCCCTCGCCGGCGCGGTGTTGTCGGCGATGCTCGCGGCGTCGCTGCCGGCCTGGGCCCAGCAGGCGCCCGCCGCCGCGCCTGCTGCCGCGGGCGCCACGGCCGCCGCGCCGTCGGCGACGGGAGCGGTGCCGGTGGGCGATGTGTCGGCGGTACCCGCGCCCACCATCGCGGCCAAGGCCTGGATCGTGCTGGACGTGAACAGCGGCCAGACCCTGGCGGCCTCCAATCCCGACATGAAGGTCGAGCCCGCATCGCTCACCAAGATCATGACCGCCTACGTAGTGTTCAACGCGCTCGAGGAAAAGCGCCTGACGCTGGAGCAGACCGTGCCGGTGTCGGAGCACGCCTGGCGTACCGGCGGTTCGCGCATGTTCATCGAGCCGCGCAAGCCGGTGACCGTCGATGAGCTGAACCAGGGCATGATCGTGCAGTCGGGCAATGACGCCTCGGTCGCGCTGGCCGAAGCGGTCGGCGGCAGCGAAACCGCGTTCGCCTCGCTCATGAACCAGGAAGCCGAGCGCCTGGGCATGCGCAACACGCATTTCATGAACGCCACCGGGCTGCCCGATCCGCAGCACATGACCTCCGCGCGCGACCTGGCCACGCTGTCGGCGCACCTGATCACCGATCATCCGCAGTTCTTCCACTATTACAAGCAGAAGAGCTTCACCTACAACAAGATCACCCAGCCCAACCGCAACCGCCTGTTGTGGGCCGATCCCTCGGTCGACGGCATGAAGACCGGCCATACCGATTCGGCCGGCTACTGCCTGGTGTCGACCGCGGTGCGGGGCGATCGCCGCATTCTGGCGGTGGTGTTGGGCACCGACAGCGAGGCCACGCGCGCCGAGGAAAGCCTCAAGCTGCTGAACTGGAGCTTCCAGAACTTCGACACGGTCAAACTGTTCGACAAGAGCCAGCCCGGCATCGACGCCCGTGTCTGGGAAGGCACCGCCGACAACGTCAAGCTCGGTCCGCCCAACCCGGTTTCGATCGCGGTGCCGCGCGGCAAGGCCGGCGACCTCAAGCCGGTGGCGCAACGCACCGACCCGCTGATCGCGCCGCTGACCAAGGGCCAGCAGGTCGGCACGCTGCAATTCACGCTGGACGGCAAGGTGCTGCGTACCGAACCGCTGGTGGTGCAGGACGCGGTCGAACGCGCGGGTTTCTTCGGCCGCATGGTCGACACCGTCAAGCGCTGGTTCCAGTAAACGGGCGCGCCATGGGCGCGGCCGCGGGTGTAAGCTAGCAGCGGGCGTTTCGTGCGCGAAACGCCCGTTTTGCATGCTTCTTGGGGCGGGCCGGCAGGCCCGCCCCGCTTCCATTTCAAATTCAGGAGTGCTTCATGATTCCGGGCGTGCCGGGCGAAAGCCAGGTGTATCTCAATGGTGAGTTCCTGCGCGTGGACGAGGCCAAGGTCTCCGTCCTGGATCGCGGCTTTATTTTCGGCGATGGCATCTACGAAGTCGTCCCCGTGTACCGGGGCAATGCCTTCCGCATGGCCGAGCACCTCGACCGCCTCGACCGCAGCCTGGCCGCGCTGCGCATCGCGCAGCCGTTCGACCGCAGTGGCTGGATCGACCTGATCCGGCAATTGCTCGACCGGACGAGCCTGGATACCTGCATCGTCTATCTGCAGGTGACGCGCGGCGTGGCCAAGCGGGATCATCCGTTTCCCTCGCCGGCCGTGACCCCCACGGTATTTGGCATGGTGTCGGCCTGGACGCCGCCGTCCGCTGCCCAGCGCGCCCAGGGGCTCCGCGCGATCAGCATTCCCGACGAACGCTGGCTGCACTGCGAAATCAAGTCGGTATCGTTGCTGGGCAACGTATTGGCAAAACAGCAGGCGGTGGACGCCCACGTCGACGAGGTGCTGCAGTTCCGCGATGGGTTTCTCACGGAAGGGTCGTCCACCAATATCTGGGTGGTATCCGGTGGCAAGCTGCTGGCGCCGCCCAAGAACAACCTGATTCTGGAGGGCATCCGCTACGGCCTGATGGGCGAGCTGGCGGCGGAGGCCGGCATCCCGTTCGAGGCGCGCCGCCTGTCCCAGGATGAAGTGGTCCAGGCCGACGAACTGATGCTGTCCTCGGCCACCAAGGAGGTGCTGCCGATCGTCGCGCTGGATGGCCGGCCGGTGGGTTCGGGCAAACCCGGCCCTGTTTATGAGCAATTACGTGCGGGTTATGATGCCCGCATCGCCGCGCTCTAGGACCCGCGGGGCGGCCCCGGCGGCCGCCCATGCCGCGCGCCCCGGCGGCGGGCCTTGCCTGCACGATGCCTGCCCCCATATAGAAACATTGACGTTCCAGGCCATCCATCATGCATATTCCGCCCGAAGATTCCCTCATCGAATATCCCAGCGACTTTCCCATCAAGGTCATGGGCAAGCATCACCCCGACTTCGCGCAGACGCTGACCGAAGTCGTGCTGCGCTTCGACCCGGGCTTCGATGCGGCCACGGTCGAGATGCGTCCCAGCAAGGGCGGCAACTACATGGGGCTGACCTTCACGGTGCGCGCCACCTCGCGCGAGCAGCTCGACGAGCTTTACCGCGCCTTGCATGGCCATCCGATGGTGTCGATCGTCCTGTAGATGTAGAGGCCAGCGGTTGTGATCAAGTGGCTCGCGCGGCCGGCGGACTACCTGTCCGTGTGGCGGGACATGCAGGCGTACACCGACCAGCGTTCCGTCGATACGCCCGATGAGATCTGGCTGTGCGAGCATGCCCCGGTCTATACGTTGGGGCAGGCAGGCCTGCCCCAACATGTGCTCAACCCCGGTGCCATTCCCCTGGTGCAGTGCGACCGTGGCGGCCAGGTCACCTATCACGGCCCGGGCCAGGTCATGGCCTATGCGTTGTTCGACCTGCGCCGCGTCGACATGTACGTGAAGGAATACGTGGCCTTGCTGGAAACCGCGGTGATCGACACGCTCGATGCGATGGGGGTGGCGGGCGCCTGCCGCAAGTCCGGGGCGCCAGGGGTGTACGTTCCCGATCCCGATGGCGGCAGCGAATTGGCCAAGATCGCCGCGCTGGGCATCAAGATCCGCAATGGCCGCGCCTATCACGGCGTGTCGCTGAACGTGGCAATGGATCTGGCGCCGTTTTTGGGCATCAACCCCTGTGGCTACGCCGGCCTGCGCACGGTCGACATGGCGTCCTGTAGCGTGCGGCGCGATCCCACCGAGGTGGGAGACGCGCTGGCGCACAACCTGGCCCGCCTGTGGCGCCAGGCACGGACTCCCATATGAAAACACACTACACGCCGGCCGAAGTGGCCGCGACCACGCCCGAACAACTGGCCAGCCTGCGCGCCGGGCCGGCGCCGCAATACGCCGCCTGGGTGCGCACGGCGGCCGAAATGGGGCTGGCGGAAGCCCAGACCATCTTCGGCCAGATGCTGCTCGATGGCGTCGGCGTGCCGCGTGACCAGTCCGAGGGGCTGGCCTGGTTCAAACGCGCCGCCAACGCCGATCACCTCATGGCCATCAACATGGTGGGCCGCTGCTACGAAAATGGCTGGGGCGTGGCGCCGGACGATACCGTGGCGGCGTACTGGTTCCGGTTGGCCGCGGATCGCGGACTGGACTGGGGCATGTACAACTATGCCCATATGCTCAGGAGCGGCCGCGGCGTGGTCCAGGACCGCGC